>JAQYRL010000069.1 GCA_028725765.1 Clostridiales bacterium | reverse complement strand
ATGCATCATCACTGAGCGCGGCAGAATAAAACCCGCAATAGCCACATTTTCTAACACAAAAGGGCACATGTATATATATTCCCAGAGGTTTTTTTAATCCACCTGTCATATCTTACTTGCTTTCATCGTATTTAAGAACGGCTGTAAATGCTTCCTGTGGGACTTCAACTTTGCCGAACTGCCTCATTCGTCTCTTACCGGCCTTCTGTTTTTCGAGTAGTTTCTTCTTCCTAGATATATCACCACCGTAACACTTTGCAATTACATCTTTCCTATAGGCTCTTACCGTTGTTCTAGCTATAATTTTCTGTCCAATCGCCGCCTGAATAGGCACTTCAAACTGGTGCATTGGAATTACTTCTTTAAGTTTCTCGCATACGAATTTGCCTCTCGCATATGCTCTTGATTCATGAACAATCATTGAGAATGCATCCACAAGACTCTTATTTAGCAAAACATCGAGCTTAACTAACTGGCTTTTCTCATATCTATCAAATTCATAATCGAGGGACCCATATCCTCTGGTCTTAGATTTGAGTGCATCGAAAAAGTCGTATATTACTTCGTTGAGCGGCATATCATAGTGCAAATCCACCCTATCTCCTGCAATATATTCCATGTGAAGCATCGTACCGCGCCTCTCTTGGCACATCTCCATTATCGATCCTACATATTCCTTAGGAATGATTATGTTAGTTTTCACCATAGGTTCTTCAATATGATCAATTTCTGTAATCGGCGGAAGATTCGTAGGATTTTGAATCATTTCAACGCTTCCGTCGTTTTTAATTACTTTGTATACTACGCTTGGAGCAGTAGTAATTACAGCAAGGTCAAATTCTCTCTCAAGTCTCTCCACGATAATTTCCATGTGAAGAAGTCCTAGAAATCCACATCTGAATCCAAATCCGAGTGCGGTTGAAGTCTCAGGCTCGAACAAAAAAGCAGCGTCATTTACCTGCAGTTTTTCAAGTGCATCTTTTACACTCTCATACTTCTCTCCTTCTGCAGGATAAATTCCGCAGTATACCATCGACTGTACCTTCTTATAACCTGGTAGTGTTTCTGCCGTAGGATTATTTGCTAGCGTTATAGTATCACCTACCCTAGCATCCTTAACCTGCTTTATCGAAGCAACTATATAGCCAACATCTCCCGCAGAAAGCTGTTTTGTTCTATTATGTGAAGGTGCCATGACACCAACTTCTGTGACCTCGTATTTTTTGCTACTATTCATCAATAGGATTTCATCACCAGCCTTGACCTCACCGTCAAATATACGTGTATAAATAACGACTCCGCGATAGTTATCGTAAACTGAATCAAATATCAATGCCTTAAGGGGTGCATCTGGATCTCCGCTTGGCTGAGGAATGTGAGTAACTACCGCTTCGAGTAGATCTTCAATTCCAATTCCTTCTTTTGCTGAAACAAGGGGTGCATCTTCAGTATCAATGCCTATCATATCCTCGATTTCTTCCTTAACCTCATCAATTCGCGCACTTGCGAGATCTATTTTGTTTAGACATGGTAAAATCTCAAGGTCTTCGTCTAGAGCCAAATATACATTCGCCATAGTCTGAGCTTCCACACCCTGTGTAGCATCTACGACGAGTACGGCACCCTCACAGGCAGCAAGGCTTCTTGATACTTCGTAATTGAAGTCCACATGTCCTGGGGTGTCAATCAAATTGAATATATATTCATGACCATTCTTGGACTTAAACACAAGTCTGCTCGTCTGAAGTTTAATTGTTATACCTCGCTCTCTCTCGATATCCATATTGTCGAGAAATTGCTCCTTCATATCTCTGGTTGCAACCAATCCGGTATTTTCAATTATTCTGTCAGCCAGTGTGCTCTTGCCATGGTCAATGTGTGCTATTATACTGAAATTTCTTATATATTTCTGGTCCATTAAACAACTCCTAAATTTTGTTTTTACTGCATTAATAATATCATATCTCTTGATACAACACTAGCATTTTAATTGCGATTAGTATAAAATGATAGCTATGAGTACAATAGAAAACACTACAAATTTAAATATTGATAAATCTAAAATTAGGAAGGATTTTGCCCTATATGTCAGCCAAAGCATACTCGCTATGATCGGATTTTCGGCATACATTCTGGCGGACACCTATTTTGTTGCAAATGGCATAGGCACAATGGCACTTGCAGGGCTTAATATAGCACTCCCCATCTACAGTATCATTCTCGGTATCGGGATGTTGATTTCCGTAGGTGGATCAACTTTTTTTGCTGTAGTTAAGGCTCGTGGTGACCATGAACTGGGTAACAAAATATTCACCTTCGCTGTTACTATCGCGGTTGTTTTTGGCCTTATATTTTTATTTTTAGGACGGGCCTTTTCTGAGGAATTAGCTTTTTTATTTGGCGGAGATGAAGTAACTGTTCCATATGCATCAACTTATATACATGTAGTTTCAACATTCTCTGTACCATTTATGCTCAACAACATTATTGTCGCGTTCATCAGAAACGATAATGCGCCTAAGTTTGCGACTGCAGCACTTCTTGCGAGCAATTTATCGAACTGCATAATGGACTGGATTTTTATTTATCTGTGCAAGATAGGAATGAAGGGCGCAGCACTTGCAACTGGTCTCTCTCCTATTATTGGCCTATGCGTTCTTTCGATTTATTTCATTCGTCGAAAGAATACATTTAAAATGCTTAATCCTTTCAAATACATTCATGGTAACAATAATCCGGAGCATAGACATCGTAAAAACAAGTTTTTCTGGATTTTCAAAAATGTATTCGTACTTGGGCTTTCAAACCTTATTATTGAAATTTCATCCGGACTTTCAATTGTCTCATTTAATATTGCCTCCTGGTCAATCGCTGGGAATTTGGGAGTTTCTGCTTATTCGATCGTTGCAAATATTTCCTTTGTTGTAAATGCTCTATTCAATGGCATAGGTCAGGGCATGCAGCCTCTGATTAGCAGATGTCATGGCAAGGGTGATAACAATTCCAAAATGCACGTAATTCGCCTAGGCCTCATTACAGCCTTTTCAATGGCGATTGTTTTGTACGCTATTCTATATGTATTTGCTACTCCTTTCTCGGATATATTCAACAAAACAAGCGACCCTGAGCTTAATGCCATGGGATCAGTCGGAATTAGGTGCTACTTTGTCGCATATTTCTTTGCTGGACTTAACATCGTGATAGCTGCATCTATGAACGCTCAGGAAGCCGCAATTAGGTCTCTCTTGATAACGGTGAGCCGTGGACTTTTGCTTCTTGTGCCTGCGATAGCAATACTAGCTCAGTTCGGAAATATCGTCTATCTATGGTTCGCCCTACCAGTTTCAGAATTTATTACTCTAGCTTTTGTAAGTGTAATGTATCTTAGGTCTAAAGAGAAGAATTTGGTAGAATCAAAATTGAAATAAAATCATTGCAAACTCTTATGTTTTGTTATATAATGGCAAGTGCGAATTTAAGCAAATTGTTAAATTTAAGAAAAGTGGGGTGAAAATTAATGGCAAATATTAAATCCGCAAAGAAAAGAATCAGAGTAATCGACAAGAAAACCGCAAGAAACAAGCGTGTTAAGAATCATGTTAAAGAAGCAATCAAGGAATTCGAAGTTGCTATGGAGGCAAATGATCTCGATCAGGCAGCTGAAAAACTTGCAGTTTGCGAAAAGAAATTGATGCAGGCAGCTTCAAAGGGATCTCTTAACAAAAAAGCTGCTTCAAGAAAGGTTTCAAGACTTACAAGAAGATTCAACGCAGCAAAGGCTGCAAAATAAGTCTCACCCGTCCCCACCTGTGTATAAGTTAAATACACATGCAATGAGCATACAAACGATGGAGTGTCTCCCATCGTTTTTTATTTTACAAAAAGCACAAAATTGGCTAAGCGGACAAAACAAGAAGTTAACGGGCTTTAGCCAAGATTTTCATACTATATACTGCGTAACTATGTTATAATTTATGAAGAATGAAAAGCATATTACACTAAGGAGACCAACTATGAAAAGTCAAGATAAAATTTAGCAAAAAATAGAATAATTTATTTTGCAAAAACAGTGCAAGCCAAAAAGACCTCCCATGAGGAAGCCTCAAAAAACATATGGGCGGAATCTAATCTAATTTAAAT
>JAQYRL010000068.1 GCA_028725765.1 Clostridiales bacterium | reverse complement strand
ATAGTTTCCGTCTTTTGTTTTCCACTCCATAAAGCGGTCTTCCCCAGAAGTAATAGTGCCGGCTTTAGATGTCAGTTGATCACTCATCACGCATATAGCGTTATATACAAACATAGACGGAATTTCCTGCATATAATTACGGAGCTGTCTATATGCTTCGGATGCATCTGTTTCTTCCCGAGAAGGAGACTTGAGCTCAACCAAAACCACTGGTAATCCGTTCAAAAACAGAATTATGTCTGGGCGTTTGTTACTATTTTCAATAAATGTCCATTGGTTAGCAACTATGAAAGAGTTGTTTTCGGGATTCTTATAGTCAGCAAGATAAACTATAGAGGAACGCTCCTCTCCATTTGCAAAATACCTTACAGGAATTCCATTTTGTAGATAGTCCATAAACACGGTGTTTTTCTGCGTAAGCTCACCATTTTCAATATTTTTAAGTTTTAACAAGGCGTCTTGAATTGCATCATCAGATAAACCTCTATTCAGACGATATAGAGATTCAATCAGAACATCCTCATATAATGGGCTATAAAAGTCTCTTTCAATATCTGGACCATATAAATATTCGTAACCTAAATTATTTTTTAATAGCTCGATTACTGAGTTTTCATAATCGGATTCAGTATATAATCCCAGCATAAATTTCACTCCTTTATTTTTTAAAATTGACTATCATATTTTTCACATTGCCTGCTCTCTCGAAGTATTCTGTTCCTTCTGTATCTTTTGCATATAGATACATTTTGGCATTTCTTCTAAATAACGAGAGTGGATATAGTAAATCGTCTTTTTTATACAATTCAGTCTTAATCTCAGCAGGTGCTATTATTCCAGTTCCAGTTATTTTGTCTCTAAATTTTGTCATTTTTTGTTTATCCCTGTTGAATTTTTTGTCTTTAACACATATTCCCAAATATGTAATATATACATTTCTTGAGCCAATGTTCGCAGCATTGACCGAAATTCCCATTATGTTACTAATAACTTCTCCGGTGATAGTATTTTTAGAAATAGCCACATCAACAGATGAAGTCAATTTGAGTTTTTTCTTGTATGGTAACCTTGCTGTTCTTATCGATACAACAATAGCTATTACACTTAATAATAGTCCTATTGCAGACAAAATTGCAGTAATAAAGCCATTATTATAATTACACCAATTAATAATTAGTTCCAAATGGATTTCCTTTCTATTATAAACAATAATTTACCGGCTTAAATCTCAATATTGGAGACATCAAGTTCACCGGAAATTAACTTAGGAAGCAAGCTGTCACGCAATTCACGCAGACGATTATTTTCAAAATAGGTATTTTGGATTTGACAAATCATTGGATAAACAAGTTCATTAAATTTTTGTGCAATCTGCAGGGATGGGATAGTTATTTCCATATCGCCTAGGCCTCCATCCCATATAGCGTATGGCATTGTTGAGCCCTTTGAGGTACTTTGAGCATAATCAATTGTACTATCTTGATCACAATACAAAAGAGCAAAGCTCAAATATTCTTTTTGTAATGGCTTAAGAATGAAACATGTTGATCTTGTGATACCATCACATGGAGCAATAACTACACGATGGAAATAAACTCTCATTGCGCCTATGATTATGTCGTCCTTTTCGAATGTGATCAGACTACTTTTAGCTTCCTTGTTCGATTTAAAATTTGTTAGTGCAAATGTCCCCATCGGAATAATGTCAATTGGTAAGTATGGTAAAGTGTTTTTATTAGCTGATTTTATTGAGTCACGCTTCAACTGCAATACATCTCTTAGTTTTCCTCTTTTCCAATTATTTGGCATTCTATATTCAAAAGGTTCATAGTCAATAAACCAAGATCTAAATAAAGAGCGTGCTTGTTGCTCTAAATTATTGTTTATCTTTGTATTCAATTCGATTTTATCGTCTAAATTCCCTAGTATCGAAGCCACTATTACTTGAGCTTGCAATGATGGCAATTCTACTTCTATACTATCAAAGCTTTCTCGCGTTATGGTGTCAAAAACCGAGCCATGAGCATTCTTCTTTAAAGCTACTACGTTGTGCCTAATTAAGTAATATAGATACTCTGAATCAACAATCGATTCTTTTGCTCGAAGACCGTAACAGGACTGATTAAAAGCCATGTGGAATGGAATCATTGCCATCTTCCCAACAGTACCACGCGCTGAAATTATCGAATCATTACGCTTCAACATTTTCGTTGAACTATTATTAAATCCAGCCTTTGTAATGGTTTTTTCTGTTTCATAAACGTAGCGATAATCGTTGTTAAAGTCTTTTACAGAAAGCCAAGGAATATCACCATTCCAATATTCTGGGGTACTTTTCTTCGGAGTGCCTCCACCGATAATATCAACTATTTCAGACAATTTATATCTCATACCCTATTGCTCCTAGTTTCTTTTTGATATCCTCTTCCAATTCATGAGATTTCTTAAACATATCTGAAAGCTCCGAGGTCAATCTTGTCATCTTTTCCTCAAATGGTTCCCCATCGTCTTCCTGTTCTTCAATCCCTACATATCGACCAGGAGTTAAGATATAGTCTTGTTTTGCGATATCTTCTATTGTAGCTATAGATGTGAAACCTTTCTTCTCTTCCAATACTCCATTTTGAAAATCCTCAAATGTTTTTGCTAATAAATCAATATCTCCAAGAGTACCGTCTTCTTGTAGTCCTTCTGTAAAATCTCTATGCTTTCTATCCACCATATATCCCATTTTTCTGGCATCGATAAATAGAGTTTTTCCCTTTTGTTTTTTATTTTTTGTTATAAACCAAAGGGTTACAGGAATCGTTACACTATAAAATAACTGTGTTGGTAAGGCTACAATTCCCTCAATAAGGTCATCCTCGATAATATTTTTTCGAATTTCTCCTTCTCCAGAAGATTGAGACGACAATGCCCCATTAGCAAGCACCAATCCTATCTTTCCATTTGGTGCTAAGTGATGAATCATATGTTGAATCCACGCATAGTTTGCATTGCCAGCAGGTGGTGTGCCATATTTCCATCGAACGTCATCTTTGAGTTTGTCCTGTCCCCAGTTGGAGAGATTGAACGGAGGATTTGCCATGATGAAGTCTGACTTTAATGTTTTGTGTATGTCATTAAAAAATGTATCAGCGTGATATGGACCGAAGTTGGCATCAATACCTCTTATTGCCATATTCATTTTT
>JAQYRL010000067.1 GCA_028725765.1 Clostridiales bacterium | reverse complement strand
TTAAAGGCTGGACAGAAGATGAGGGAGTTAACTATGGGGCTACTTTAGAAGAGCCAAATTACGAAGGCGTACGCATCAAATTCCCTGATGGTTGGTTGCTCTTAAGGATGTCACTTCACGACCCTATTATGCCTTTGAATATCGAAAGTCAAACACGCGGTGGTGTAAAAAATATAATTTCTATTATTAAACCTGTGTTAGATATTTTTACTGAACTTGACACAGATAGTTTAATTTGCTAATTTTATTATGGAAACTTTAAATTTATGTATCAGTTGACGAAATTCCGTTTTCGTCACTATAGTTTCCGTGTTATTTATTCTGCAACTTGAGCAACATAAAATTGGAGTGTATTTATGGATTATAGTCAAGTTAAACAGATAATAGGCGCTGATATTGACGATAGCAATATGACAAAAACCGAGATTGCATATGAGGTTTTTGTCGGTCTTTGTGCTTTGGTATCCGTGGTTTTTGTCTGTCTTGATTATTTTACAGTTTTGAATTTTAAACACTCTCCTTATATTGAAATTGATTCTATAATACTTGTTATTCTTTGGGCCGATTATATTACAGGGTTTGAAAAAGCTGCTAACAAAAAAGAGTTTTTTTTCTGTCATCTTATCGGCCTCATATCTATCATCCCCATTGTATGGATAATGGATGTCATGCCTGCCGTTGAAGCTTGGAATGGTGCTGCTCTGATTAAGATCACAAAAATAACGATGCTGCTCAGGGTATTCCGTGCCTTTGGTTATTTTACTATTTTGCACCATCGCGCCGAACGAATCTTAAAATACCTGCCTTAATTTATCAAAAATTCTTGAATGTCTTGACCTAGTGTAGTACAATACAATAGGTGAGATTGTTAATTTATTAGCATGGCCAAAATTATTGTTTTATTGCAAGTATTTAATTAACTCCGCAGTAAATTATTTTGATAATGTTTTGTGAATGAGAGGCATTTAAATGTACAGGTTAGACGAAATTCAAGATAAATATAAAGAGAAATTGATTACCGCTGACGAGGCTGCTTCAAAGGTCGAAAATAATATGAGGGTTCATTTTGGACTTGGAATCGGTGCTGTTAACGATCTTGATGTTGCTCTTTCAAAGAGAGATGACCTCAGAGGTGTTGAGATATTATCAACCGTCGCAATTCATGCGCCTTGGGAGGTTTACAAGAAGGGATATCCGCTTGACTATTATAGATTCGGATCAGCACACTTTACAGGTGCGGACAGAAAAATGGCAAGCGATGGTAGATGCTGGTATATCCCGATGAATTTTAATGAGCTTACTTCATATTGGGAGCATAACGATTGTAATATTGATATTGCAATGCTCTCAGTCTGTCCTATGGATGAGTATGGTTTTTTCAATCTCGGTCCCCAGGTCGCCGATGTATGGGGTGTTATTAAGTCAGCTAAAATGGTAATCCTCGAAGTAAATGAGAAAATGCCGAAAGCCCTTGGTTTAAATAATAAAATACATTTGTCGCATGTGGACTATGTTGTTGAAAGTTCAAATCAACCAATGGCAACTATTCCAAATGGCGTTACAACAGAAATCGATGAGAAAATCGCAAAGTTTGTTGTGGAAAAAATTCGTGATAATAGCACTATACAGCTTGGCATAGGCGCTCTACCTTCTACTATTGGAAAATTAATCGCAGAGTCCGATATTCAGAATCTTTCTGGACATACTGAAATGCTAGTTGATGGTTATCTTGAACTTTTTAAAGCGGGCAAACTCACTAGTAGCAAGGAACTTAATAACGGGAAATTGGTATACGCTTTCGCAGGCGGAACGCAGGAACTCTATGATTTTATAGATGATAATTCACTATGCTATTGTGCACCTGTTGATTATGTGAATAATCAAGCTATAATTGCGAGGATGGATAATTTCGTTTCGGTGAACAGTTGCATAATTATGGACTTGTACGGACAGGTTTGTTCTGAATCATCTAACTTTAAGCATATCTCTGGAACAGGAGGGCAGCTTGACTTCGTTCAAGGAGCTTATCACTCAAAGGGCGGTCAAAGTTTTATATGTACTCCATCTACCAAGGTTCTGAATGGTGAAAGAATGTCTCTCATTACAGCTGCCATGAAACCAGGATATATAGTTACGACTCCTCGTTCATGTACACATTATGTCGTTACAGAATTCGGTGCTGTAAATCTAAAAGGAAAGTCGACCTGGGAAAGGGCAGAACTTCTTGTAAGCATTGCACACCCTGACTTCCAAGACGAACTCATTGCTGAAGCAGAAAAAATGGGAATATGGACAACCACAAGCAAAAGTAGTTTTTAGTAAAATTTCAAAAAACATCTACCATATCTAGTTTAATTGTGGTATAATGCGTTTATAGTTCTTTTGCACCCCTGCGTGATAGAACTGAATTACAAAATGCAATTATATTAAATTTATTAGGAGGTATGGGGAATGAATGTTAAGATCACTGGAAATGCAAGTGCAGCAGAAGCTGCAAAGTATGTTGAATATTTAGAAAATAAACACGGCAGAAAACTAAATTCGCTAGACATCCATTTGGATGGTGACCATGCTGATCTTAGCTATGCCTTTGCACCTGTTGAATTTGAAAGAATAAGAAGGATTACAGGATACCTCGTAGGCACTATGGATCACTGGAATAACGCTAAAGCAGCTGAAGAAGCTGCAAGAGTTAAGCATGATCTTGGCTGCTCTGACTGCATATAACAATGTGACAGATATAATTTAATATTATTACAAATTCGAATTATAACTAAAGATGAATGATTTTATCCTCCCAAACAGATACTTTGGGAGGATTTTTGATATCTACATTTACTAAAATTATTCCTCCTTTATCCTATCAAATACTCTCCATCATTCTTGTAAAAACAACTATTTTGTGATATAAAATAAATGAAGAAAAGACGTTTAAATGATGACAATTACAGGAGAATGAAATGAATGAATTTTATGTGAGTCCCCTTTCGGAGCGGTATGCTGGCAGGGAGATGAAAGAACTTTTTTCACCGCTTAC
>JAQYRL010000066.1 GCA_028725765.1 Clostridiales bacterium | reverse complement strand
TGGGCTAAATGATAACTCTAGAAATGGCTTCTTTGATATTCCAATGAAGCTTACCGATTTGGCAAAATATCTTCACGTCGATAGGAGCGCCATGATGCGCGAAATCCGCCGGATGAAATCCGACGGATTAATTGAAGGTGGGAATGGGAGTTATAGAATGTTGTAAAAATCAAGATATTAAATTTTATGCTCTATTATTTAAAAATACGATAAATTCAGGTCAACTCTACCATTTATTCCCCTTATTATGCCTTCTGATGAAAATTGCCACATATCTATAGGGCCTTGCTTATTCTCATATGAATACCCTGTTTTCTTTCCAGAAGCCAAGAAATTCACAAAATCGGAATACTGATGGTGAGCACTATCAGCCCAATAGTAATGCGCAAGCCAAACTTTGTATTGTGTAACAAGTCGAGACGTATCAAAATATCTCTCATTATTGAAATAATTAGGGTTACCATATATCATCGGAGTATATCCATGTCTTTTAACCTTATCTAAAAATGCAATAGATATATCCGTTCTCTGATTTTTGTTAAGTCTATAATATCTACTCTGTGTATTTTCAAAATCCTCAAAATCGAAAGCAATAGGATAGTCCAAGCTATAATTCCTAACTTTATTAATAACAAATTGTGCTTCCTCTACTGCCTCAGAAGTGTTTATTGCACCAGAATAAAAATACACTCCTACTTTAAGCCCAACTCTTTTAGCTTCTCTAATATTTCTTTCAAAATATTTATCCTCAACTATAATTCCTGAACCCCAACCTCTATATCCAACTCTTATCATGGCAAACTCAATGCCAGACGCTTTTACTAAGTTCCAATTAATCACTTGTTGATGTTCGGAAACATCAATCCCTTTTCTAACACCATTAAATTTATATAATGTTGCGCGACCTTCATTATCGCAATAATATTTAACTGTTGGTCCAAAAGTTATGAATTGGTTCGTATAGAGATACCCATTATTGTGTGCAAAATATTTGCCGCCTGCATCTTCTTTCCATCCATTGCTGCCGATGAGATTGCCGTCAGGTAATGAATATCTCCATATGCCCTGATTATCCCTGAATTTGCCGACCTGCAGGCTGCCATCTGAACCCATATAATACATTATCTTTTGTCCAAATGTTATATGTTGATTTACATATAAGTATCCATTATTGTGTGCAAAATATTTGCCGCCTGCATCTTCCTTCCATCCATTGCTGCCGATAAGATTGCCGTCAGGTAATGAATATCTCCATTTACCCTGATTATCCCTGAATTTGCCAATCTGCATGCTGCCATCTGAACCCATATAATACATTATCTTTTGTCCAAATGTTATGAATTGGTTCGTATACAGATATCCATTATTATATGCAAAATATCTACCGCCTGCATCTTTCTTCCATCCATTGCTGCCTATGAGATTGCCATCAGGCAATGAATATCTTAATTTACCCTCAACATCCCTGAATTTGCCGATCTGCAGGCTGCCATCTGAACCCATATAATACATTATTTTTGGTCCGAACGTTATGAATTGATTCGTATATAGATATCCATTATTATATGCAAAATATCTACCGCCTGCATCTTCCTTCCATCCATTACTGCCGATGAGGTTGCCGTCAGGTAATGAATATCTCAATTTCCCCTCATTATCCCTGAATTTGCCAATCTGCAGGCTGCCATCCGAACCCATATAATACATTATCTTTGGTCCAAATGTTATTAATCGGTTCGTATATAGATATCCATTATTGTGTGCAAAATATCTACCGCCTGCATCTTCCTTCCATCCATTGCTGCCGATGAGGTTGCCATCAGATAATGAATATCTCAATTTCCCCTCATTATCCCTGAATTTGCCAATCTGCAGGCTGCCATCTGAACCCATATAATACATTATCTTTGGTCCAAATGTTATATGTCGATTTGTATAAATATAACCATTTCCATAAGTGAAAAATTTACGTCCATCTTTTTCGATAAAGCCCACTTTAGGATATAAACCGTTACTAAGTTTGTATCTCAATTTACCATCCGAGTCATAGAAAAAATCACCAGAAATATTATTGTCTTGATTTTCAACATTCTGACTTATATCGCCAGATTTATACTTATTAAAGTACAGTTCCCCATATGTAGCTCTTTTAAGTAAAGCAGCCTCACTTTGATCATTAGGATTTTCATACTGTTTTAAAAAAGTATCGGACGCACTTTTGACACTATTTGAATTAGTTAGTGATTGGAATGCTGAAGAGTTTTGCTTAATCCAATCCCATAGATAATTTAATTGTAAGTTTAAATCACCAATCGACAAATGCTCTGCTTTTGCTCTATTTAGTAGTTCTTGTTTAAATTTATAATATGTCCACTGTGCCAATCCATATCCTGCACCATCATTAACAAAGTTTTTATATGTACCATTGTCAACGGCTTCCGTATATGAATTGTCATTATATCCATATTTGAACTCAAAAGCATTCTCAACATTTCTAGGATTCAATCCACTTTCGGCATACAAATTGCCCATAATTCCTGATATTACATAGTCGCTTAATCCCTTGCCTTTTAAATAGTCCCATATAATTCTTTCTCTTTCATCTTGAGATAAATTTACATCTGACCCAGGTTTAACATTATTGTCTGCATTATCGTTACCATTAATTTTAATATAATCTGCAGCCGCCCAGCCTGCATGACCATTAAACTCTACATTATACCAAAGTCTTCCATCAACACTTTTTTCGCCAAGAATTTTCAGCGTTGAGTTTTCTGGCATTACTAGTATGACACTTCCTCCTTTAGTGCCTGGTTCTCGTCTTAAATTTAATCCCGCGGAACCAACATTAAAAACGGTACCGTTCTTTGTATTTGCTTTTGTATTTGCTAAATCATTGATTGGCTCTTCAATAGAACTCTTTTCTCTTGTCGGAGCAGTTGTATTAAAATTATCAGTGTTATTAGACGCCTCTTCATTAGTGTCTACAGTTTCTTCAGGGATTATATCATTAGCCTCTCCTTCTGAAACATTTAATTCTTTTTGGGAATTAAGTATTACGTCTTCATTACTCTCTGCAAATACAGACATATTATGTAAGAATGCTATCCCCGAAAAAATGATCATCACCAATACTATTATAAGTATTATATCATTTACAAATTTGATCTTCATATTAACCCCTTTTATTAGAAATATAATGTTTTTATAATCATAAAGAATAAACTAACATTATTTCCATAAATTATTGTGCCTATCAAACTGACAAGCTAGATTCCCGATTACAGTATACCCTGAAAGAACATCTTTTACAACTACCAATCCCATTCCTACAGTATCATTATCTCCTAATGAATCTCTGCAAATATATGTTTATATAGTAATAGCAACTTGGCCTAAACGTGTCCTCTTGGCCTACTTAGGCCCAAGGAGCAAACTCATTGCTTACTTTAAGTATATCTCCGGATTAAGCGAAAACTCTAACGATGGCTACTTCGATATACCGATGAAGCTTACTGATCTAGCAAAATATCTACAAGTCGATAGGAGCGCCATGATGCACGAAATCCGCCGAATGAAATCCGACTTATTTATTGAGGGTGGGAACGGGAAATATAGGATGCTGTAAGAATCTATTTAATCTGATTATGCATTATCCTTACTATCTATATTATTAATTACATATATCATGTATCCAGTTAATGCACATCCTGATAGGCATGAAACAAATAGAGTTGTCCAAGCAGCCCCTTGAGCACCCATAATGTTAATCAAGACATAATTACTTAAAACATTTGCAACGCCAGTAATTATAGATGCTATAAGATTAAATTTTAATTTTCTTTGTGTAACCAACAAATTTCCTGAAATGGTCCTAAAAGTACCTAAGAAAAAATAACTTGCAGCAGATATTCTAAACATACCTATTGAGCTCATATATTGATCACCAAATAAAATTTTAATTATAATTGGCGCAAACACAATCAAAAATATACTAATAAAGAGGTTTAATCCACCCATCAATATCATAGTAAGCTTATAATACTTTGCAACCCATTCTTTATTATCCTTGTTTAACGAAAAATATGGATATATATAAATGCAAATAGAAGCTGGAATAAATGCAAGAGCAGTAGGTATTATAATTGCTATCTTATAATCAGCCACTGCAACCGAGTCTTTAACTAAAAGACCTATAAAAAATATATCAACCAAATATAAAAGTTGAGAAAGTCCCCCATTAATCATAGATATTAATGATATTTTCCAAAGAGCTTCCTTATCATCTTTTTCTATATGTGCGCTCTTAACAGCTATAGGTCCTTTAAGATATATTTTTATAATAGCAATGGTAATAAAAGCAGCCAAGTATCGACCTATGATTAGTCCATTGACTTCATATATAAATGCTCCTACAACAGAACATAGTACTACAAAAAAACTATTAATTGTATTCGCATATGAAAATGATTTGTTTTCTAGACGACTCCTAAAATATGTCTTTTGAAATTCTATTGTTCCCTCAAATACAGGTATGAGCGCGAGCATCATCAATATTTGTTCAGTGCCCTTTATAGGAAAAGTAAAAACAACCGATGATAATAATATAATTAAGCCTAAGAAAACATTAAATAAAATACCTATCCTTGATCCATAACTATATATACTATAATTTTTGTCTAAATTTCTGGCATTTTCACTGCATAATTGCAATACTCCTGAAATCATACCAATGCAGGATAACATCATAAAAAAAGAAAAAATATTTAATCCAGAAGTATATATCCCATAGTCATATTTTGATAATAGTCTAACAATAAAAACACTGCTTATAAAACCCAGGATTTTGTTTATGACATTAGATCCAAATATATGAAAAAATCCGGTAGAAAAAAGTTTATTTATTCCCTGTTTTAATAAATTCTTCATATTTCTTTTTCTTTATTTTCCCAACACGAAACCATCCAAAAAATCATCCCAATAACACTACCAATTGGAATATAAACTGATGCTAACATAGAAAGAACAAAAAACATAGTAATTACACTAGCTCTAAACAATTGCTCTTCATTAAGATATTTCTCATGTTTTCTACGAAAGAAGCATTTAATGATTCTAAAAATATTAATCATCATAATAATCCACATCAAGATCATTGCTGGAATACCAATAAAGTAACCTATTTGCAAATATATATTGTGAGTATCATTAGTATTTATATGTCTTTTAGGTACATAAAATTTTTCATCATTGTTATGTCCATGCAAATTTAATTGTTCTATTGATGCTTTCCAAATAGCAAGTCTACCTGAGCTGATATCTTCACCATCCCTACTCCCCTTAGATAATCTTTTTTCTAGATCTTCTGCTATAGAATCGCCATCTTCATTTTTGATTAACTTCAATACCTCTTTTGAAGCAATATATCCATTATTTTTTTTGTTAAAAACATACACTTTATTTGAATTTGATGCTCTAATATCTAATATATTCGTGCTTAAATCTGTAACAGCTAATGATGAGAGTAAAAATGCAATATAAGAAAAAAATAAAATAGTTAAAATCATCTTCAATACATAAATTTTGTCCCTAGTGTTAATTAATAAATATATAATATAAGAAAGAAACGTAAGCAAAAATCCCATAAGCCCTGTCCTTGACATTGAAAGGATCAAGAATGAAAAAATAAATGAAAATGCTATTAAACAAAATATTGTTTGTATTTTTGCTTTTTTACTTCTGTTTTTTTCAATAAGATATATACTCGATATCAACATTGGTAATATCGCTGTACTAAGACCATTTGGATTCAACATGATTGAATAATATTGACCAATATAAATTTTAGGTGCAAAAATCAATGAGGCGAAAAAAAGAAAAATAAAAGATATAATATTCCCAATAGCGAAACCATGTAAAAATACTTTTTTAGCAGAACAGTTGTCTAATATGTTACTACAAATTGGCATAATCAGTCCAATAGAAATACCAATGACAAAACGATCTCTATCAGAATATATAATTGATGATATAGTGTACATAATTCCTAGAGTTAAAATAAAATAAAAAATAGGATTTTTAAATAGATTAGATATATCAAAATTTTTCCTATTACTACACCCCGCAATCGCTGTACAAACTATACTTGCTGCTAAGGTTATGTATCCCGCTCTAGCAATTGGAAAAGCCGGTTGAATAATCCATATAATTGAGATTATAGCTACTATTATAGCTATAGAACTTACTTGAATATTTTCTTTTTTGCAAACTAAATTATGCATTGAACTTGATTACCATTACCTTCCATCAATATGAATGTTAAAATAACTTAAATATGGAACCATGCCAACTTTATTCCAAACTCTTTGTACTATTAAGTTATCAAACTGTGTACCTATTGTAATAAACTTCCTACTGTTCTGGGATTCTCTTAAAGCTTCATCAAGCATCTTAGAATAAATTCCTAAATTTCTATATTTAGAGCTAACCCCTGTTAATCCGGTTTGAAGAGATTTGTTTGCTTCAGAATATGTCCAAAATCCTACTACTTTATTTCTATATTCTGCAACTATAATTTTTTCGCTGTCTATCCTTTTTGAGAAACCTTTTCTCACCCAATCCGTATATATCTCTCCTGCTTTTTCAGAAGTCACATATGATATATGATACTGGCCTTGATAATTCTCAAACGCATCTTTGGCCACTTGAGTTATCTCCAAATCATGTTCTTGTAAATATGTTTGACTTGGTACAAATACTGAAATTTCACTTCTATTATTGATATCATTTCTATTTTTAAAACTAGCGTTTAAATAGGTAACAAGACCTCCACAAAAAATAAAATTATTAAATATTTTATTAAAACATTTATTGAGATCTACTATGTTTGAGGGTATTCTGAAGTTGTAATACCCATTATTTTCCTTGATGTAATTGTCAATTTCTGTTAAGAGATTAGTAATAATTTGCTCTTGCATATCAGAGTGTAATCTTGATGTAGAAGAGAATAAAAAATCAACCATAAATACATCGAATTTATAAATCCTAGTTAAAGGTTCGTTTTTGTGTATATTAAAGCCAAAAATATCATCTTCAATATTTAAGCTATATGTAATAGATTGAGAATTTTTGATTTGCTCTTTTAAATTCTCATCATTCTTATTTAAATATGCTTCTCCCATCAATTCAACATCACAAATATAAGATACTGGTTCCATTAATAGCCTCCGTATAACCTTTATAATTAATTAATTTAGATTAACAATTTTATTTTAAGAAAAGTATGTCTATTTTATTCATAAAGACTTTGCCATTCTGCCTTTCTTGCCTCCCAGCTAAAATTTTTTTCTATGATTTCTTCATTATGATATTTTGTCACTTTATTTTCTAATATATTAATTATAATGTTTCTTATATCTAGGAAATTATCATATTCTATGTACTTTATGCCTAAAGCTTTCCATTCATCGTATTGTATCCACCTAGGATTTAACACAAAAGAACCCATTAGTATATATTCAAGAACTGACGATGATAGTGCATCCGTCATCTGACCATGAATGAAAATATCAACTCTATTTTTTAGTGCAATTGTTTCTTTAACATCAATAAACTTTTCCAATACGGCACCATCAATACTCATCTTGTCTATATATTTTTTTAGATCATTTTTATAATCCGTGGTTCCTCCATACCCAGCTTGAACTAACACAAATATATTGTCTTTCATCTCATACGGAAGTGAATTTAGAATTTCTAAAATCTTAAAATGATTTTGTCTAGGTGATCCATTATATCCGACAGCGATTACCTTCTTATTGTCAGGCAACTTTATAGGTATAAATTGTTCAATTATATCAACGTCTGATTTTATATCCATATATGTTTGTACAACAGGATTTCCAAATAAGCAAGGTTTAATCTTACAATTAAATTCATCTCCAAAATATTTTTTAAATGCAGTTTGCATCTGAATTGTAGGAATAACAATAGTATCAGATTGTTTTAGTAAGCCTTTTATATATCCTGCTTTTTTTTGATTAATATCTAAAATATCGGATCCCCAAAATGTTAAGATTAGTTTGTTAGCAATTTTTTTATATATTTTATAAACATATCCCATTAATCTATGGTTGCCAATATAGTGTATATGCACATAATCAAACTTTCCATTTTTTATATTTTTTAGATTTTGAACATAACCAAGTAAAATACCAGCCTTTGAAAGATACTTATATATACCTTCGATTTTAAATAAATTTATGTATCTCACATCAAATTTGCTGAAAAATACTTTGTCTTCTTCACTTAGATCATAATTTCCACCTAAATATACATCTAGCTCTTTTTCATACAAAACATTTATAATATATTGTTTAATATATATCGATGTTGGATTTCCTAGTATTAATAAACTCTTACTCATTCTACAAATAACACCTTATCATTACAACACACTATAATATTAAGTGTTGATTCAAACTCTACATGCTAAAGTATATTAATAACAATCACTAATATATAAAAAGTTTGTCTACATTCTATATTTAAAATAACAAAATCAGAAAATAAACAGAACTTTTCGATATTTGTTATGCTGTAAATTAACAATTTTTTCTATAACCTATTAAACAGCAACCCTTTCAAAGCATTAACTAATTTTTTACTCTCTACTTGCCAATTAAGTCTTTTACGTGCCGTCTCTAAATTATGACTATATACCTCTTCTAGATTCTGTTCAGATAAACTAACCCATTCCCGACTAATTCCTTCTTTATCACCTGAGTTGCATATTAATCCTACATCGTATTTCTGAACAATACGCTTAATTTCCGGTAAATCTGAAGCAATTACAGGGTTACCAGCATGTATAGATTCAAAGAGTTTATTCGGTAAAGCATAATAATAGCTTTTTGCAACTGGTTTAATAATCACAACCCCTATATCTGCTGCAGCAAGATAATCTATTAATTCTGCACCATTAACTGCTTCATGGAACATAATCCTCTTTGAATTTTGGGATTTAGATATTAGCGAAACGAGTTTATGCTTATATTTATCATCACAGTTTCCCATGATTACTAGTCCACCACAACCTGTTGATGACACTGCATCAATGGCCTCTTCAATTCCTCTTCCTGGGCTTACCATTCCGTGGTAAATAAAAATTTTATCATCGGACGTCAAGTCCATATAATTTTGCCATTCTTCACGGATATATGCTGTACGATTTTTATCAATAGTACGTAATACTGGTATATTTCGGACTACAACTGCCGGGAAATCAAAATTATAATCTGCCTTCATCTGCTCATAAATTGAATTATTAACTGTAATTGTCAAAACTGATTTTTTAATCAAATATTTTTCTGTCAAAAATATTAACTTTGATTTCAAAAAACTTCTTCGACTGCCTGTAAATCTGCCCATTTCATATTCATGTGCATCGTATATTAATTTTGGCTTTTGTTTAAGACCTATAGTTGAAAGATAAGCGATTAAGAGCCCCAATAAATCATGGCCAGATATAACATCGGGATTTAGCTTTCGAGCGATATGAATATATTTATAAAAGGCAATCATTTTGCCAATTGGCTTGACTAGTCTGCAGTTTCCTAATGGACGTAAATCAACTTCATTATAACAACGTTTGCCGTAAAAAGAGTACAAGCTTTCTTGACCCTTAGGTGCAATAACATGTATATTATTCCAACCTGCTTTTTCAGCAGCTAAAAGTTCTCGTTCATCCCTACTATTTTCATAAAAAAGTACAGCTGATATTTTCAAATAAAGCGATTTTTTATTCATTTCTGTTATCATGAGACGTTACTTTAACATTTTCCTTATTAGCATAGCAACCCTATCAGTTTTAAAGTCTTCATGTTGTCTGGTGTCCGCATCCATAATAGCACGGAATTCTTCATCGGAAATATTCAAACGTTTCTTTATAATTTCAATATATTCAGACATTAAAGTTTCATCATAAAGGGGTCTTTTTAATTCTTCTAAAGCGTTTTCCCTAGAAATCTGCCCAGAAATAATCATGCTTGATAAGTGAGATTTTCTTTTATCAACTTTAAACTTTTTGGGTAGCCAATATAGCTGAAGAAAAGAAGTAAATATATTCTCTTGATGTTTGCCGCCATAATATTCGAAGCCGCAAAAATCATTTAGTTCTTTAAACGCACGGTCTCTATTATAGTCTATATAATTCAAAGGGCGATATTCAACCAATCTTCCGGTTTTCATAGATAAATATTTTTTATAAGATGTCATAAACTTAAGTTTATCTATTTTTTCATTTCCAAAACGTTTATTAATATCTTTAATATTCACTAAATCCATTGAATTATATCCGTTACCTCGCTGTAAAATAAATTCAAGTGCAAAATTACCACCTGAGAGGAAATATTTTAATCCATACTTATGAGCTGTATCATGAAGAAACGCTAGTAAAATATTATCCTGTGGAATCGCTAAACCTGGTACACCAGCTTTCATATACGCATGAGTAAGTGCATCGTACTGATGTTGATCGGGATAAATAGTCTTTAGATTTAGTCCTGTTGCTTTCGTTAATTTTTCGATGTTTGATTTAGATATTTGCGTATCATATCCATCATCTATATGGACTGCCAATATTCGCAAGCCTAGATTATATCCTAAATAAGCTAAATATGAAGAATCTAAGCCTCCAGATATACCCATAATACAATCAAATTCCTTATTTTGACCTTCTTCTTTTATCATATCGATAAGATTATTGAGTTTAGCTTTCCCTATTTCATTTGGAAAATATATCTTATCTTTCTCAGAAAGCATATTTGTACAGTAATTACAAAATCCATTTTCATCAAAAACAATAGTATTGTCTGATTCATTATCCATTACACATCTATTGCATCGCTTATATTCCATAATTCTACCTCTTCCTATTATTGAGCGGTCATATAATACCTAACAGCCTCGCAAACCTCAGCAACTTGCTCATCCTTAAGATATGGGTGCATAGGCAAACTGAGCACTGTCTCACTAAGTTTTTTTGTAACATCAAGGCACTCGGTATCAAAATTATAAGGTGCAAAAGCTTGTTGGGAATGCATAGGCTTAGGATAATATACCATTGAAGGTATATTCTTAGACTTTAAATGCTCCTGTAATCCATCTCGTTTACTTTGATTATTTAAAACTATTGTATATTGAGCATAGCTTGAATAATACCCTTCTGGAATTTCAGGTAAAATTAAACCTTCAATATCTGCCAACATTTCATTATATCTTTTCGCCACTTGATTTACCGCATCAAGTTCATAATCTTCAAATGCATTTAACTTAACAGACAAAATAGCTGCTTGAATTGCATCCAACCTTGAATTCATTCCTATACGAACATTATCATATTTATTATCACCCTTACCATGAACACGCAATGACCTCAGTATATCTGCCCATTTATCATTATCAGTAAAAACTGCTCCTCCATCGCCATAACATCCTAAAGGTTTGGCTGGAAAAAAGGAAGTTGTAGCTATGTCACCAAATGATCCTGCTACTTTGTTACCAATTCGTCCTCCAAAGCCTTGAGCGCTATCTTCTATCAATGCTAAATCGTATTTATTGCACACCTTACGAAGCTCCGGGTAAGGCGCAGGAAGACCAAAAAGATCAACAGCTACTACTGCTTTAGGCTTGTATTTGCCCTCAATAGCTATTGCCTCAACAGCTTTCTCCAAAGCTTCAGGTGATATATTAAAAGATCTTCTATCTACGTCTACAAATACTGGTATTGCCCCTACCAATGACACTATCTCACCTGATGAAAAAAATGTAAAATCAGGTACAAAAACAATGTCATCCTTTCCAAGATTCAATGTCATTGCAGCTAATTGTAATGCATCTGTTCCGTTAGCACATGTTACACAATGCTTAACGCCAACATATTCGGCTAATCTTTTTTCTAGTTCTAAAACTTCTTTTCCAAGTATAAATCCCCCTGATGTCATTACATTTGTTACAGCATCATCAATTTGCTGTTTGAGGTGTTGATACTGTGCCTGTAAATCTCTAAATTTAATCATCATTTCCCTCCAGAATATCATGGTACATATTCATGATTTTTCTTACTTCTAATTCCCAATTACATTTTCTTTCTATATACTTTCGACCGTTTTCTCCCAAACGTTGTCTTTCTACTTTATTCATTTTCAAGTATTTAACAGCCTCCACAAGCTGTTTTACATTATCAGGCTCTACAGTTATAGCAAAATCTATCTTATTATTCAATTCAGCCGTATAGGGGAAATTTGATAAAATAACAGGCAAGCCCATAGCCATAGCTTCATATACTTTCGTTGGAAGATTTTCAATGTGACTATACTGACCAACATCATGAATGTTTGAAACAACAATGCGGCTATGGCGTAATATATTTATTATATCATCACGTCCGCAATAGCCGCGAAAATCCACATTATCTTCTAGTAAGTCTTCTTTCAATAACTCATCTTTAAATGTCGATGGCGAGAAATTACCTGCAAGACACACAGTTGATTGAGTTTGCTTTGCAGCATCTAACATTTCCTTTATACCTCTATCATAAGTAAGACTTCCAGTACAACAAATATCATATTTAGGTTTTTGGCTAAGAGTTACATTCTTAAATTCCGACAATAATGGTAAATTATCAACAATAATAAGTCTCTTCGCAGTAGTATCGAAAGGTGTCTTACCATCAACCAAAGTAGGAAAAACAACTCCATCTATATGCTTTACTACCTTATCTTGTAACATACCATATATTCTTGCAACAGCAGTCCGAAGAATACTAGGTATATAAGTTTTGAGTTTTATTTGCTTTCTTGTGTCCTCATGACTATCAAAAACTACATGTTTACCCGCTCTTTTCAACTTTGCGGCAACTCTGAGTAACTCGGGATCATGAAAATGATACAAATCACAGTTTAAAATCATTGCATTTTTATATGCTTTTTTACTAAAATATATAGCTCGCTTTAAGCGGCTGCTAGGCCTATCGCCAATCCCAACGACATGTACATTGGATTCCTTCCTGCTTGGTCCAGGAGCTATAAGATATACATCAAAATCTGGTTCCTTTGCAAGTGAAACACATTCTTTACGAAATATCCTTACGTCATCACTGTCGTGAGCTGTCGTAATGTGACATATCTTATACGTCATTAAAACTCGCCCTTCATGTCTGTACTCGCAAAATCTGTTAACGGTAACGTAACTGGTGCACCAGTTTTCTGGCTCTTATAAATAGCCAAAACAACTTCAAGTGCATTTCTGCCAGCAATAGCATCTACATAAGGCGTTCTATCATTTTCTATTGCATCAATTACGTCTGCGAACAAACTTGTATGTCCATTGCCATAAACATTGCTTGTTTGCTCTTTTAATCCCTTGTTGTTTAAATCCTCCTCAGTTTCGTCAGCAAAATCCCAAACATCAATATTGTTAGTTGACGTTCCTCCAATTTTTACTGTGCCATTTTGTCCGAATATATACAAAGTCTCTTCTAAATTCTTGGGATAAACATTTGTCGTGCCTTCAATTGTGCCTATTGCCCCGTTCTTGAACTTGATTACTGCCATTCCAAGATCTTCAGCTTCAAGATAGTCATGAAATTGCTGTCTTGTAGCACCATAAATTTCATCTATTTCATCTCCCATCATCCATCTTAGCAAATCAATACCGTGTATACACTGATTCATCAATGCGCCACCATCCTGAGCCCAGGTTCCCCTCCAGGAAGCTTGATCATAGTATCCATGGTCTCTATTCCACCTAACATGAATTGATCCATGAGAAAGTTTATCGAATCGATCTCCTTCAACAGCTTTTCTAAGTTCTTGAATTGCAACATTAAATCTGTTTTGATGGCATGCTGAAACTTTAACATCATGTTCTTTAGATGCATCGATAATTTTGTTAGCATCTTCAATACTCATTGCCATAGGTTTTTCTATTATCAAATTCACGTCATTCTCTATGCAAAACAACGCAATTTCAGCATGGTTACCACTTTCTGTAGCAATACTTATTAAATCAGGTTTTTCTTTTTTTACTAGTTCCTTATAGTCTGTATATTTTTTAATTTCAGTATTGCTCTGCAAATCACTTTTTTCTAAAATCACATCCATCTTTTCCGGAATGATATCGCATACTGCTACAACATCTAATTTATTATTTATAGCTGCCTTCATGTGATTTATAGCTATTCTTCCACAACCAATCAAAGCATATTTCATATATTCTCAACCAATCCTTTCTCATCTTCTTTGTACGTTCTACCACAGTCTTTGCAAGTTAATGAATCATCAAGAATGCTACCGCATTCACATACCCAACCGATTTGTTTTGCAGGAACTCCTGCCATTAGTGCATGATCTTTCACATCCTTAGTTACAACTGCACCGGCAGCTATCATGGACCATTTTCCAAGGTTATGACCACAAACTATTGTTGCATTCGCACCAACTGTTGCACCTTCCATTAATAAAGTTTTTTTATATCCTGCGGATCCCTTAGGGTACTTGGCCCTGGGAGTTAAATCATTTGTAAATACCATTGACGGGCCACAAAATACATAATCTTGCAATTCAACGCCCTCGTAAACAGACACATTGTTTTGAATCTTACATCCATTTCCTATATTTACATTATTTCCAATGTTAACATTTTGACCTAAAGAACAATTGGCTCCAATTCTCGCTCCCCTAAGAAGATGGCAAAAATGCCAAACTTTAGTGTTTTCTCCAATTTCAACATTATCATCAACATAGGAGGACTCATGCACAAAATATTTTTCCATTACATATACCTTTTCATCAATTTTATAGTCTAATAGTATGTTTATTAAATTCTATGAAGCTAGAGTACTTCAATTTTTTCTCTGCCTGAAATATCCTTCATCGCGTTTTTAGTATCAAAAATTGCCTTCGCATTATCATTTATCATATTGTAATCAATATTTGAATGCGATGCTGTAATCATTATCAAATCATATTTGGAAATGATCTTACTATCAATTTTTTCAATGCCTCTAAACTTTTTACCTTTATGTTTGTATTCAGGAATATATGGATCAAAAAACTCAACTGTTGCTCCATTTTTATTTAATATTTCAATAACATCAATTGCTGGGCTCTCTCTATAGTCATCAATATCCTGTTTATATGCAATGCCAAGAACAAGGACCTTTGATTTGCTCAAGGCCTTTCCTTGTCTATTCAATATTTTCATAGCTCTTTCCACGCAGTATTCAGGCATCTTATCATTGACGATCATAGAACTTTCAATCATGGAAGTATGGAATCCGTATTCTCTCGCTTTCCAGGATAGATAGTAAGGATCAAGAGGTATGCAATGTCCGCCTAGTCCAGGACCTGGGTAAAATGCTTGGAATCCATAAGGCTTAGTGCTTGCAGCATCAACGACTTCCCAATAGTTAATGCCCATCTTATCACATAGCATGGCCATCTCATTTGCCAGTCCAATATTAATGTTTCTATATGTGTTCTCAAGAATCTTTTCCATTTCAGCAATCGCAGGCGATGATACCTCATATACATCTCCTTCAAGAACTGAACGATACATAGCGGCTATAACTTCTGTAGCATCTTCGCCAATAGCACCGACAACCTTGGGCGTATTCTTTGTTTTAAATTGTTTATTACCAGGATCAACTCTTTCAGGAGAAAACCCTAGGTAAAAATCCTTACCGCATTTTAAACCCGATCTCTTTTCAAGTATAGGTTTCAACAATTCTTCTGTAGTACCCGGATAAGTTGTTGACTCTAAAACAACCATCGTACCTTCAGTCATATATTTTGCTATCTGTTCAGCTGAAGATTTAACATAACTTATATCAGGCTGCTGATGAGCATCAAGTGGTGTTGGAACGCAAATTGCAACGAAATCAACATCTTTCACAAAATTAAAATCTGTTGTAGCTTTCAACATACCATTTGCAACTAAATCTTTTAAATCGTCATCAACGACATCTCCAATATAATTATGTCCTTGGTTTACTAGGTCAACCTTTTCTTTTTGCACATCGAAGCCTATTGTTTTGTATCCAGCCTTTGCCTTTTCAACAGCGAGTGGCAATCCAACATAACCAAGACCAACTACGCCAACTGTTATTCTCTTTTCATGAATTTTTTTAAGTAGGATTTCTTTCATTTTTCACCTCGTAGAATTTAAAAGACTCTTCATAATATCAAGGAACCTTTTTGACAATATATCTAGATTTAGTTCCTCTTTTACAAACTTAATTCCATTTTGACCCATCTGCACTTTATTTTCTGGATCCATTAAACGAATTTCTTCAATAGCTTGGGATATCCCATCTACATTTTCAGAATCTGTGATTATCGCACAGCCACTCTTTTCTGCCCAAGTAGGCGGAGAAGTTATCGCACATACTAGCGGTTTGCCTGACATCATAGCATCTACCATTTTATTAAGACACATACCAAACCTATATAGTGAAGATTTTTTTGTTCCCATATATACACAGTCAAAATAACTCAATAATTCGGGGATCTCATTTTTCTCAACTGGAGGTAAAAAAGTTATATTGTCAAGCCCTCCAGCATTGGCGTTTTCCATTAATTTTTTCTTTTCTGTTCCGTTCCCAACAAGCACAAAATGGATATCTTTATTTTTATCTTTAAATCTATCCGCAACCGCTATGAGAACTTCCAATGCGTTGGATAACGCGTGGCCACCAAAGTATCCAACAATGAACTTTCCATCCGACTTCAAATTCTTTAGTGCAATTTGGTGAGAATTATTAAGTCCTTTTTTTTCCCATTTGTCAGGATCAATTCCAATCGGAATGCATTTGAATCTTCCCTGTTTTGCTCCTAATGATAAAAAATAATCTTCAGTGTATTCTAGCAAAGAAACAATATAATCTGCATTTCTGCACGCTTTTTTCTCTCCATATGCAATAAGTTTAACAAAGGGATGATTCTTTGACATCCCACCAATTTCAATCAAAGTAGCAGGCCACATATCATGAAATTCATGTATATAAACTAACTTTTTAGGGGATTTCTTTTTTAATCTTTGAGCCACAAATGTGTCCAAAGGATATGTAGATGAGCATATGACTACATCAGGATTAAACTTCTTTATAATATATCCACTTTTAATCCAAAGTTTAAAAACAAATTGAAATATCGATAAAGTTCGCCTTAAGCCATTGCTGTTGTAATCTACTGTTTTTATCCAATGATATTTAACACCATCTATAGTTTCATTTTGAAAACTCTTATTAACATTTGGATTTTTCCTTCTCAAATGTGAATAGCTAGCAGCAATTATATCAACATTTTCTCCAGCTTCATGCCACTTTTTGGAAAAATAATACGGTCGGAATTCCATCCCCATTTCAGGTGATCCTGCATAGTGATTTATATACAGTATATTCATCTATACCACTACTCCCAATGTCATTACAGCAGTCTTTAAATCCTTCCATAAGGAAAATTCCTCTATTGATCTTAAATTATACTCCATTTTTTGCGGCAAAACTTTCTCAATATATGTCTTATCCACATCCGCTTCGTTTGACAAAATAGTCGCCTCATCTTTAAACATAATGCTCGCCATCGACGTAATGCCAGCTGGAATCAAAAGAGTTGCCTTCATTTCATCCGTGTAATGCTCAAAATACTTCACTGCCTCAGGCCTTGTGCCGACAAACGACATATCGCCTTTGAGGACATTAAATAGTTGTGGAAATTCATCAAGTCTACTATCTCTTATCCTCTTTCCCACTCGAGTGATTCTGCTATCATTTTGAGTGGTTACGTAGGCTCCGATCTTGTCTGCATCATTTACCATAGTCCTGAATTTATAGACTTTAAATCTTCTTCCATACTGAGTTATTCGAACTTGTTTATAAATTATAGGCCCTTTCGAATCAAACTTGATCAACAAAGAGATTAGCAGCATAATCGGAGAAAATAACACTATAAGAATGACGGACATGATTATATCAAAAACTCGCTTAAAAACCAAACTAAATTTTTTCTTTTCGAGGATTAGATAGTATGGCTTTACTTCGTCGACTCTCATGAACTCAGGTAAGTCTTCCCATTTTTTTAATCTCACTTGTCAACCCTTTAAAAATCGCAATACATTTTCAATAACATAGTCCACTTCATCATCTGACAATTTTGTGTGTAGCGGCAAAGTAATCTCGTTCTCATACATAGCATATGCATTTGGATAATTTTTGATGTCAAATCCCAAGGTATGATATGCCGTCATCATTGGAAGAGGTTTATAGTGAACATTTGTTGCAATTCCCTGTTCTGCTAGTTTAGTTATCAAACGATTTCTATCTTCTGCTTTGAATTCAGGTATTCTAAGAAGATATAAATGTCCACTTGACTTCGACTCATCGTCAAAATGTTTAAGTGGCATAAGTCCTGCATCGAGAAATGCCTTATCATACTTTTCAATTATTGCTCTTCGCCTATCAAGCAAAGCATCATAACGTTCTAACTGCTTCAATCCAATTGCTGCATTTATGTCTGTCATATTGCACTTATATGCAGGGTACAAAATATCATATTCCCAAGCACCTAGCTTTGTTTTGGCAAGTGCATCTTTACTCTGTCCGTGAAGTGATGCTAGCATATATTGATTGTATATCCATTCATCATCTATTCCATCAATTGATTTCCATACAACCGCTCCACCCTCAGCTGTAGTGAGGTTTTTAACTGCATGAAAACTAAACGAAGTGAAGTCCGCAAAATTGCCACTTTTCAGTCCTTTACTTTGAGCACCAAATCCGTGTGCTGAATCAGCCAACACAGTTATTCTGCCAATGGCACTTTGAAGTTTAGTCGCTGGCTTAAACATGGATTTTCTCTCATTTATTATATCATATATTCTATCATAATCACATATTTTTCCTGCAATATCAACAGGCATTATAACCTTTGTGTTTGGGGTTATAGCGTTCAGTAGTTCATCATAATTCATTTCAAAACTATCTTTTGCAGTATCCACAAGTACAATATTTGCACCAACATGGTTGATAACTGATGCTGTAGCTGTATATGTATATGCGGAAGTTATAACCTCATCACCAGGACCCACGCCTAGCAGCCTAAGTGTGAGTTCCATGGCGGCAGTCGCAGAATTAAGGCAGGCACAGCCATCTACCCCAATGTATTTTTTTATTTGCCTTTCAAACTCTTTAGTCTTCGGTCCTGTTGTTATCCATCCAGATTTTAAAGCGAAAATCACTTCTTGAATTTCCAATTCGCTTATATCAGGTGGTGAAAATGGTATATTCATAATTGTTGTCCCTCTAAATTTTTCTATCTAAATTTTTCCTTTATATGTCGGCACGATTTCTTTTATAACTTTTCGTATTCCATCTTTTTCGCCGTAGGAAACACGGTATAGCCTTCTGAGTCCCGCCTCGAATTTTTTTGTATCAAACTTAATTGGTTTGCCTATGTGAATTAATTCATTATCAGTACTCTGTAAGCCCTCTTCATCCATTAGCAACTCTTCATATAACTTTTCTCCAGGTCTCAAGCCTGTGAAAACAATTTCGATATCCGAGCCTACTTCGTGCCCGCTCAAAGCAATCATGTTCTTAGCTAAGTCTAATATTTTGACAGGCTCACCCATATCAAGCACAAAGATTTCGCCACCATTTGCATTTGCACCAGCCTTTAAGACCAAGGAGACTGCCTCCGGTATTGTCATGAAATATCTTATAATATCCGGATGTGTAACGGTTACTGGGCCTCCCTCGGCAATCTGTTTCTTAAAATAAGGTATTACACTGCCGTTGCTGCCTAAAACATTCCCAAATCTAACCGCCACAAAGTTTGTATTGCTACGTTCATTGTAATACTGTACAAGCATCTCACAAATTCTCTTAGATGCACCCATAACATTTGTAGGGTTAACGGCCTTATCTGTTGAAATCAAAACTAACTTCTCCGCTCCAAACTGATCTGCAGCCTTGCATAATTCCATAGTGCCGAAAACATTGTTTTTGATAGCCTCATTCGGACTATCCTCCATCAGTGGGACGTGCTTATGTGCAGCTGCGTGGAATATTAAATCAGGTTTGTATTCTTCAAAAATATGTGTAAGCCTTGATCTATTTCGAACTGACCCTACTAATGTTATCAAGTCCAAATTCGGATAGTTTTTGAGCAACTCTCTCTCAATATCATATAATGTATTCTCATATATATCTAATAATATTAGTCTTCTTGGATAATTCGCTGCAATCTGTCTTGATAGCTCACTACCTATGGAGCCTCCTGCTCCCGTTACCAGAACGGTCTTTTCAGCAACATATCTGCCAATTTTCTTAGAGTTTGCATTTACAGGTTCCCGACCAAGCAAGTCTTCTATTTGTATATTCCTTAGTTTTGCAACCTCAACCTCTCCTGTTACAAGTTGATATATGCCAGGCAATATTTTGATTTTACAACTTGTCTCTTGACAAATATTAACAATTTCTTTGATGTTCTTTTTAGAAACGCTTGGCAATGCTATTATGATTTCATCTATATTATATTTTTTTACAAAATCAGGTATTTTGTTCCTATCGCCTAATACCTTGACGCCCTGAATATATGTACCATGTTTTTTCTTGTCATCATCGATGACGCCAACTACCCTTGCATCAAGTTGATTGCTCATCTCAAGTTCTCTAATCGCAAGATTTCCAGCATCACCCGCACCAACAATCAAGATATTTTTCTTCAAGCCACTAAAGAAATTTTTCCTATATACCGCTCTGACAAACCTATAAGAAAATCTTTCTATAAATAGAAATGAGAATAATATCAAAAAATACAGAGGAAAATATGACCTAAAAATTGGTATCGAGAAGCCAAAGTATACCAAGAAATTAACTATTGTAGAAATCATTGTAGCAACAAATATATATAAAATTTCCTTGACGCTGGCGAATCTCCATATGCTATTGTACAACCTGCAAATATATATTATCACTATAGTGAAAAGAATGTTATAAACAGCCATTCCAGTAATAGCGTCAAAATATACGCTCGGAATTCCTGAAACATTTGTATTAAATCTAGCCATCATGGCAAGAATGGAACTGTAATAGATAGCAAAAACATCTAGAACAATTAATACAATGCGAAAAACCCGTGAACTATCCCATTTATTAAATATTATTTTGTCAATTTTTGTTTTTAAATCCATAATTAAAAAATACCTAAAAAATCAGTCGAATCAACCTATTAGCGCACATCAAACTTTACGCCCTATCCTCTCCCCATACTTCACCTTGGTTTCTAGTCCTTGCTGGCTGTTCAGAAGTATGTCATGATCAATTTCGGCAGCACCCTTCCGAAGTGCGATAATTATCGTCGATCCACCAAATTCGAATCGTCCCTTTTCTTTACCCTTCCGAACATATGTAGGGCCTTCATAGTTTATGATTTTTCCAACCATCATAGCTCCGACCTCCATCATCATGATAAGGCCGAAGTTCTCACTTTTGAGCATGGATATTACGCGCTCATTTTCTCTATATACATGAGTGTTTTCGCATGCAACAGGATTAACAGTATGAAGAATTCCGGGAATCCTATAGTTTTGCGATTTATCTCCACTGTCTACGTAGCAGTATCTATGATAATCATCTACAGACAGCCTGAACACAAGCAATTGTCCGCCTTTAAAGACTTCTGCAAGTTTCTTGCTTTGCGTCAGTTCTGCAAAGATATACTTTAATCCTTTTATTGTAAACTCAGCGTTCTCGTCACAATTATACACCATAACCTTTGAATCTGCGGGCGAAATCAATAAATCCGGATTTAATTCAACATTCCTTGCGCCCACTGAGAGTCTTCTTGCAAAGAAATCATTGAACGACCTATGCCCTGACATATCATATTCTCTTACCTTGATATTATTGCGTCTCACAAAATAAGGGATAAGCGCAGTAGACATCTTCGTTGAAAGAAGCGTTCCTGCAAGTTTTGATATCCCCTTGTGAGTCAGGATTTTCAACAGTCCCTCTCCAGGATATGTGCCATACAAAAATCGCACAATGGATTCCTGTATTTTGTCATCTTCCAATATATTCCCTTGTCGATCCTTATATTTCATGATCTGTCCTCAAATTACAATTCCTAAAATTACAATTCCCCAAATTCAATGGCAGGAGAAGCTGGGATATACTTTTTGTATAGCAGACTTGCAAGCATTACGACAGCAACCAATACAACCAGTGCGAAAAGTTCTTTGTTATTTGGTTTTCTGAATTTAAAATCCCATATGAAGGCTGTCCCCGTACATACAAGCGTTGCAACAAGTATCCAATAAAAAACTTTGTCGGAAGTCACAAAGTTCAGCAGGAAAACAACCGGCAAAATAACAGAAATAGAGGTTACTGGCAGACCGTGATAATATTTTGTGCCACCATCTTGGCCCGCCTGCTTTGATATTTCAATCACATTAAAATATGCCAATCGTATAACCGCTGCAATAACGTAAAAAATAATTGCAAGTATCCCCGCTTTTCCCTGTACTCCTATGAGGTAGCAGTAGATTGCAGGATAAAATCCGAACGCTACACAATCACATAGCGAATCAATCTGGACCCCGAACATTTTTTCTTCAAAAGTCCTATCTTTTTTGCATCTTGCAACCTTACCATCAAACATGTCAAATAGGCCCGACAGAGCAAGGCATACAAGTGCAATCCTGTAGTGCCCATTTACAGCAAACATCGTGCCTGTCGCTGCAGACACCAAACTCAAATATGTCAGAATAACTGTATAATTATATACGCCAATCATGTTATTGTTTACGTCTCCTTCCAAAAATTACGATGTATGCCACAACAGTCATTATCGCTGAAATAATAAGCTGTGTATAGTATGCAAGACCTCTGCTGACAATTAACGCCGGCGTTGTGAGATTGCTGCCCAAGACAGGTCTAAAAATCAAATTAAAAATATGTTCGCTCGCCCCCATACCGCCTGGCAAAGGAAGCATATCGACAGACAATGAAATTAGCCCTTGAAGCCAGGTTGCTGTTCCTGGGCCAATGTCTGTAAATCCAAAACTGACTATAACAAGATATGTCGTGAAAAACAGAATAGTTCTCTGTATAAAGGTAATGCCCAATACCTTGAGCATGAGTGTCTTGTGCTTCATTAAATTCTTTGAACGTACTACATAGTCACTCATAGCTCTTTCGGCTTTTTTTTCGATTATGTAAAACTTTCTCTTCTTAAAAATCTTTGATAGCTGGCTGAAAATCCACATTACAATCATTTCCGCAAATTTAGGTTTGATTGCCAGAGTAATCATAAACCATACAATCATAAAATTAAAGAAGAGTCCTATGTATATCCAAGGCATTGCTCCTGAGAGCATCCCGTAAATTCCCGGTGGCTTGAATATAATCAGAGCGAATCCGTAAATCAGCAGAACTGATTTGTAGTTAATAGTTACAATCAATAGGGCCAATGTCGACAATTGTACAGGCACGCCATCTCGGGTCATAAACCACGCTTGCATAGGTTGACCTCCCGAAGCAGACGGCGTCACACATGAGAAGAAAAATCCAACAAAGGAGTATAGACTACAATTCCATAAGCTGGTTTTATACCCCAAGACCCTCAAAAGATATTTGAAGATCACGGACTCGCCCATTATAAACATCAGTACGCAGATTGAACCAATTATCCACAGAAACCAATATGCATCCTTGATATAACCTTTGATTATATCGACATCCTCATTATGAAAAACATAAAACAACGTAATTCCAAGACAGAATGCAAGAAAAATTGCATTAAAAAGAACTTTTTTAAATTTCTTCATGAACGATTTGGAACCCATTATTCTACGTAAAATTCTTCTTTCTAACAAAATATTCGCCAAGCAAAAGCGATATTTCAGCAAGTGCAATTCCACCAAATACATCAACAATGTAATGTTGCTTGGTAAGCTGTGTCGAAACACATACTGCTATTGCAAATATATATGAAAAAACCTTATACCAATTTGAGACTTGTGTACCTCTAAGACCTATAGCACATAACCAACTTACAAGGCAGTGAATAGATGGGAAAAGGTTCGTTGGACTATCCATATAATAAATGAATTTTAGCATAAACTCCCAAAAGCCCCCACCTATAAGCTCAGGCCTCACATTTGTTGTAGGAATAATCACAAAAAATATCCCACACACTATCTTTGAGAAGTAGTCGGCAAAAACAAGCCTATAACAAGCGCGTTTATTTTGTCGTGCTATTAAGATGTAGTTGATTGCCCAAAATGCATAACTCAGTATGTAAATTGAAACCCACCACGGAATAACCGGTATCTTACGATCGATTGGCAGAGTGAAGTCATAATGATATGCATCGGCCATAAGCGACTGGGTTGTCCAGTATACTAAAGCATTCAAAACAAAACATCCTACTAATGGCAAAAACGCCCACCACGGTAGGATTTTTGAGAACTTGGACATATACCAACGCCTAAATCTCAACAATTTATTATACATGAATTTCACCCTTTTCGCAAGGTAGAGTCAATGGCTTGAATGACAGCACTTCTAAATGCATTAGACTCCAATGCTGCAACTCCTTTTATGGTAGTTCCGTTCGGGCTGCAAATTTCATCTTTGAGTTCACCCGGATGCTTTTCAGTCGACAAATACAAAGCACCCGCACTCTCTAACATCTCCGCCGCCAACCTATATGCAAGCTTTCGTGGGAGTCCATTTTTAACTGCACCATCTGCCATCGCTTCAAGGAACATATATACAAAGGCACCTCCGCAGCCAGAAACTCCCGATGCTACATCCATCAGTTCACCATCGACCTCCTCAACATGGCCTAGTGATTTCAACAAAACATCTGACTTTTCGAGGATTTCACCCTGTAGTGAGTGAGTCTTCTCCTTAAGAATAACGCCGCACCCAATCTCAACAGCTGTATTGGGTATGATACTGAGGTGTTGCGTGCCTTCATCGAGGAATTCCTCATACCAATCAAAGCCTAAACCTGCTGCAACTGAGATTACGGCTTTTTCTTGGAGTACTTCTTTGTAATCTTCCAAAACAGACTCAACTTGGTATGGCTTAACTGCGACAAAAACAAGATCTGAATAATATGCACTCTCATACACATCTCTGCATGGTATTGTATTCATCTCCTCACAATTTTTAACAAGCTTATCCCAATCCCTGGCGCAGGCAGTTATATTTTTGGATGGCATTCCCGCTATAATCAGGCCTTTTGCAATCGCCTTGCCCATGTTCCCAAATCCAATAAAGCCTACTCTTATGTTCTTTATATCCATAATTAGTTACCTTTCGTTCCAAGTTGTTGTTAATTTCAAAAATCTTTAAGTTCAAAATTGAATCACAATTATTATACCATATCTATAATAGCCAAAAATATATTTATTAAAACTATTTTAGCATTCTATTCTTTTGTGACACTGGTTGTTGTCACGGTTGCTGTCAATTTGAGTTTTCAGAAAATAAAAACGGTTGTAACCAAGTGATTGCAACCGTTTTATATTATCAGTAATGGCGGAGGACATGGGACTCGAACCCACGGGGCTGTTACACCTTACTTGATTTCCAATCAAGCTCCTTAGCCACTCGGTCAATCCTCCATGCGAAATTACTTTTATTAATCTATCATACATATGACCGAATTTCAACAAAAAATCCAAATTCATTCTTTTTTGAGGGTCAAGATTGGTTATCCCCCTCTCCTAAATTGTTTTTCTATTCTTCTTATCTAATCCTACTAGAGTTCTCCTGGATCGCCCATTAAACGTCCAAAGATTCCCTTATCACATTCTTCATCTCATTTTTTTCTATTACTCTATTGTGTAGCACAGGTCTTTCTTTTAAATCTGCAAAACTGCTAGGGATTTTAACTCCTGTAACTTTGTTAATTTCATCAAGATATTCAAAATCATCCGTCATCTCATCAATACCAATAGCTTTTGCTACCGATGCTGGGAATTTGTATGGGCTAGCAGTAGCTGCAATCACAGTCTCAAAATCGTCACATACGTGCTTTTTATACTCCGAATATACATCGTAAGCGACTGCTGTATGAGTATCCATCAAATACTCATGCTTATTATACATCGATTGAATGGTTTTTAGAGTCAATTCAGGATCCACAAATCCGCCTACAAACATCCCCATTTCCTTTTTGATTTCTTCTGAAACCTCATATTTTCCATCTGTTTCAAGGGCCGTCATCAATCCTGCGACATGCTCACTTGCTTTGTTTCGTTCCCCGTAAGCATCCAAACTCAAATGAAACAACAGTCTTTCTAAATTGCTCGAAATCAAAATATCCATGGATGGTGAGTTAGTTACATAAAATTCTCTATTTGCATCATATACGCCTGTTGCAAAAAAATCAGTAAGAACCTTATTTTTGTTGGAAGCGCAAATGAACGTCCTAATCGGAATCCCCATCATTTTTGCGTAATATGCAGCCAGTATATTTCCGAAGTTTCCCGTTGGCACAACGACATTCATTGGCTCACCAGCTTTAACAGTCTTCTCCTCTAACAATTTGAGATATGCATATACGTAATATGCAACCTGAGGAACAAGTCTACCAATATTAATTGAATTAGCTGAGCTCAACAAAATATTTTTCTTCGACAACTCATCTGCGAAACTTGGATCGGTGAAAATAGATTTAACGCCTCTCTGCGCATCGTCAAAATTCCCCCTAATGGCAAAAACATGAGTGTTTTTGCCTTCTTGGGTCGTCATTTGCAATTCCTGTATCTTAGAAACCGCCTTATACGGATAAAAAACTACTATCTCTGTTCCCTCAACATCAGAAAAGCCCTCAAGCGCCGCCTTACCCGTATCTCCTGATGTTGCTGTCAGTATACAGATTTTTTTATCAATACCCTCTTTTTTTATTGCTGTAGTCATAAGATATGGCAGAATGCTGAGTGCGATATCCTTGAACGCTGCTGTTTTGCCGTGAAAAAGTTCGATAAAGTGGGCTGATCCAGCTTGAACGATGGGAACAATTTCTTCCTTATCAAATTTATCATCATATGCCGAATCTACGCAGTATCTCAACTCTTCATCGCTAAAATCATCAAAAAATGATTTTAAAACAGTAAATGCTACTTCCTTATAATCCTTACCAACCATTTCTTCAATTGTTAATGGAAGTTTTGGTATTTCGGTTGGAACAAACAACCCCTTGTTTGATGCAAGACCCTTTATTATCGCAGCTGCACTTGAAATTTTCTCACTACCACCCCTGGTACTTATATATTTTGTCATCAATATCTCCTCCAGCATCCGAATCAATATCAAATATCAAAAAATAAATATTCAACATCATAACATCATCTTCTACGAACGCTCAACAGTATCAAAATGTAAAATTTTGATTTTAGTTATTCATCCTCTGTAGCCTTGATTGAATCCAGAGTGAATTTTCCATTCTTATTTTTCTTGAAAATAGCTCGACATGGTTTGATACTTAATGGTTCAGCTTCAGGATCCACACTTCCCATATCTCTATCTTCAAAATTAATTTCCAAAATTTTATCATTATACCGCCCATTTTTCAACACTATATTACGCGTTGGAATATGTCCGGTACGTATGAGAATATTATGGTAATTTGCATCATCAGTATAACTTTTATAGCCGTCTTCATCATAATAAGTCTTATTTTTCTCAAATTTAAACTTTGTGATACCGCATATCGTCTTGTTAATTTCTTCAATACCATAAACATAATGGATCTGATCATAAGGGACATCATCAATAGTCGTATCAGGATTGCCATATATCATGACAATCAGAAATCCTCCACTATCTCCGAAAGATTTCTTTATTTCATCAGAATTTATAGGCTCATTTAAATATAGGAATGTCCGCCTTAGGTTTTCAAAGTCAGTATCCCCATCGATTAGCTCGGAATATTCATCCTCATTTTCTACTTCCACCCACTCATTGGTTGAAGCCTTATCGCCACTGTCCTTATCTGCATCTGTGGCCTCATTTTTGTTGCTGCCCTTTGCACATGCAGGTAGCATTACACAACAAAATATTAGTGCTACGAGGATTAATGCTTTGAATATACTTTTTCGATTAGACGTGAACATAGTAACATCATCATTTTTAAACATTCTATTACTCCATAAGCAATTTAAAATAATCAAATTGAGTTTATATTTACTGTTTTAGTATATCACAACAGTAATCCTTATTCTATTGCAAATTTATGATCAATCTTGACGTTTAGACTAAAAAATATCAAAAAATGCTGGACAATCACTTTATTTGAGTGTACAATATTCATGTTATACAAAACTTGATATACGATTTATTTGATTTGTCGCCTTGGTCAAGTGGTCAAGACGTAGCCCTCTCACGGCTGAGTCAGGGGTTCGACTCCCCTAGGCGATACCAATCTAAAAAGCCCTTGAAAACATTGGATTTTCCAACGTCTCAAGGGCTTTTAATTATTACAGCACAAACCTCTCAATCGCTTTTGCTACACCATCCTCAAAACATGTATCTGTAACATAATCTGCAATCCCAAGGATATAAGGATGACTATCAGCCATCGCTACGCCAACCTCCGCAAGTTCAATCATTTTGCCGTCGTTTGGACTATCTCCACAAGTCATTAAATTCTCCGGTGTTAAGTGGAGCATATCAAGCAAATGCATCAATGCCTGTGCTTTGCTTGTTGTACTTCCCCCAATTTCGACATTATTTGTAAAAGATGAGGTCAAGGTCAAGCCGTCAACATCTCCAAGTTCGTTGAATATCCGCCTTCTATCATCTTCGCCCTCAAATGTAATTGAAATATTCTCGATTCTATTACCATGGCTTTCAGTAAATGAATAAATATCTTCAATCGGCCTTCTTGTCCTCAGCACATATTCAATATCCCTATATTTATACTTTTCTGGCTCCCTCTGCATTCCCTCATATACAACTCTGTCAATATATGCCGTGCCATCAACAAACGCTTCAAAAACATAGCCCATAGCCCTGGCTCTCTCCACCACTATCGATACATCCTCAGGCTTAATAATATCCTCATATATCGTCCTCATATCTTCAAGTCTTATGATATGTGCTCCATTCGAAGTAATCACATATTCAATCTCAGGAACGTCAAACAAAACAGGGGGCAGAGAACGGCCAGTCCTACCTGTTGCAATAACTATATGCACTCCTTTTTCCTTGGCCCTCCTGAAAGTATCAAGAGTTCTCTCCGACAAAACATCCCCGTACTTTAGAGTAGTACCGTCGAGGTCAAGACCCACCATCTTTATATCAAAATTGTCACTGAATTTCTTCATAATCAATCTTCTCCGCTATTATCTCTACTATCCCTACTTCAAAACATTCCTATTATTAATATTCCGCATCAATCTTTCCTATCATTATCTCTGCTTACCATCCCTGAGCGCGATAAATTCCTTATTGTTTTTCCTTATATACTCCATGCTCGCATGCACGTCGTGACCTGGATATACGATTACATCATCGTCCCACTTGTCTATCACATTTTTGCATGACCACGCAAGTTGTTCCTCGGAGCCGCCCGCGAACTCAGTACTTCCTAGATCAATATCGAAAATAGTATCGCCGGAGAAAACTGTTTTGTTATCATAAAAATATATGCATATTCCACCCTGGGTATGCCCTGGAGTGTGAAGAATACGAATTTTTTGGGCTGCAAGCTCGAGCTCCTCACCTCCGCTTAACAGATAATCCACATGCCCCTTGAATCCCTCTGCATCCAATTTGTGCATAAATATAGGCGCAGAATACTTATTCGCAAGCCAGGTTGCACCGTGAACGTGATCAGGATGTCTATGGGTCAACAAAATAGCTGTGCAGCGAAGGTCGTGCTTTGATAAAAAATCAGTGTATTTGCTTGACTTATAGCCGGGGTCGATCACTACACAATCTCCTCTATCTTTTTCGTAAACGATGTAGCAATTAGCCTGCAAATAACCGCATGGAATTGCATGTATATTCATACTAAAAATTCTCCTCATAAATCTTCAACTATATCAAATTAATTATACCAAATTTTATTGCAAATTCCAACGTGTTGAATTAGAATAGATATGGTGTGTCTTCGGGATAGGATTGCTAAATCTACTTTGGCTAATAAACCTAAGTTCTCAAGACATGCGATACATTTTTAGATCACTCTTGAAAGGTAGGGAGTATTTTGGAAATTCTTATTTTGGGTGCAGGCAAGCTGGGGACAAGGGTCGCTGAGGCTCTCTGCGAAGGAAATCATTCTATCACCATAATAGATCAATCAAGTGATGTTATAAACAGAATCAATCAGCAGCTTGATGTGCTGACGGTTCATGGAGATGGACGAGAAAGTAAACTACTGAAGGATTTGAAAATTTCAAACTTTGATTTTTTTATTGCTCTAACTAACTCAGATGAGACAAACATTATCACAGCGTCTATGGCAAAGAAAATGGGTGCAAAGATGGTAATGGCGAGGGTTCGCGATCCTGAGTACATGAACCAAATGGATATGATAAAAGAATCCTTTGGTATAGACATTACGCTAAACCCGGATCTTGCAATAACAAACGAAATTTACAAATATCTTGTTGAAAAATACACATTGAGTAACGGAGTTTACACTAGTGGTCGTTTTGCCATTCTAGAATTCAAGGCTAGTCGTATACCTGATTTTATTGACAATAACATGATTCATATAAGGAATTTATATCCTAATCTCCTCGTTATAGCTATTTCGAAGAAGGGAAAAATAATAATCCCCCATGGCGATGATGTTATCGAAAAGGATGATTTTGTCTATATTGCAGGCGATAAGGATGATATTGCAATTCTGAACAAAAGAGTGCACGAAAGAGGCAAATATACAAATATATCCAAGGTAATGGTTGTCGGAGGTGGGAAGACAGGGTTTTATCTTGCGAAGAAACTTTCTGAATTCGGTGCATCTGTCAAAATGATAGAGAAAGATAAGGCGAGATCTCAAATGCTTTCAACTCAGCTTTCTAATGTAATGGTCATTAACGGCGACGGCACGGATATAGAAATGCTTCTCGACGAAAACCTTGACGATATGGATGCCTTTGTAACGTGCACAGGATTTGACGAGGAAAATCTTTTGTTGGCATTGACAGCTAAGAATCATAATATCAAAGACGTTATCGCAAAGGTTAGTCACGAAAGCTACTCCGATCTCATCGAAAAGATGGGCGTTGATATGGTTCTGAACCCTCTTGATATCACTGCGGGCAACGTTTTCCGCATCGTACAGGGCAACAAAAGAATACTCTCCGCTGTGCTGATTCAGGGTCAGGCTGAGCTTATGGAGGTAATTGCGCAAAATGACATGTCAATGTGCAATACCAAGATTTCTAATCTTGCTCTTCCAAACGACGTTCTTCTGACCGGAATAAGGCGTGGGCAGGATTTCATAATACCTGAAGGTGATACCATGATAATGCCTGGTGATAGGGTCATAATTTTGAGCCTGCTAAGTGCTATCGAGGAACTTGAACGTCTTCTAAAGAAAAAGGATGTTTTAGCGATATGACCGTGCATTTTAAGAGTATATCTAAGATGCTTGGGGCACTTATGATGCTCATAAGCACTGCTATGCTTTTGCCTATTTTTACTGGCATTTTCTATGGCGAATACAGTACAATTTCGGCATTTCTTGTCGTGCTAATACCCTGCTTCCTTGTGGGGCTTTTCTTATACAAAAAAGTAGACACGCAGAGTGAACGGTTTAATTCAAGGGATGGTTATCTTGCCGTATCTCTTTGCTGGCTTATTGCCGCATTAATCGGTGCACTGCCCCTCACAATTTCAGGCTCCATACCAAATTATATAGAAGCATTTTTTGAAATGTGTTCGGGTTTTTCTACCACAGGATCCACCATCCTCACTGACATAGAGTCACTCCCAAAATCTGCACTGCTTTGGCGTTCATTTTCTCACTGGATTGGCGGTATGGGAATCATTGTTTTGGCTATGGTTTTTCTATCATCCTCAGGCATTAAGGGTCAGCATATTGCAAACGCAGAAACTCCTGGACCTACTATGGAAAAACTCTCCCCCAAATACACTACTACTGCGAGAAACCTTTATCTTGCATATTTTTTGTTTACAGCAGTTGAAACTATATTGCTCATGACAGGCGGCATGAGCTTTTACGACTCTATTTTGCACACATTTGGCACTGTTGGCACCGGTGGTTTCTCATCCTATAACGATAGTATCGCCCACTTCGACAGTCTTTACATACGCTGGATTATAATTGTATTTATGTTCCTATGCGCAATCAACTTCAATATATATTTTATTGCTATCAGACAGGGAATCAAAACAATCTTCAAGGATAGTGAATTCAAATTACATCTCATAATTATATTCTCTGCTATTGCTTTAATCACCTTGAATTTAGCCTTTAGCAGCAATATTTTTGGATTAGATAAGTCTGCAGATGTCGGAACGTTCTTCGCTTCCAACTGGGATGGTTCAGTACATTGGAGCAGCTTCTTTAATTTATTTACTGATTCTACTTTTCAGGCTGTTGCCATAATGTCAACCACAGGTTATATGACTAGCGATTTTCAGCTCTGGCCTACTTTTGCAAAGATGATTCTGCTTTTACTCATGTTTGTCGGCGGCAGCTCATCATCCACAGGCGGAGGAATGAAGGTAGGAAGAATTCTCGTTATGGGAAAACTCGCTAGAAGAGGGCTTCACAGGCAGCTGCATCCAAAGCAGGTATACCTTGTAAAATTGAACGGGCAGAGGCTCAGAGAAGAAACTGCAATCAGCATCACTAATTTTGTATTCCTATATTTGTTTACACTTGCAGTCGGAACCATAATTATTTCAATCAACGGATTCGACGTGATAACATCATTTTCGGCGGTTCTGACCTGCTTATCCAATGTAGGTCCGGGATTCAACTTAGTTGGACCAACGATGAACTTCCATCTGTTTAATAATTTTTCAAAGATAGTATTATCCATATTTATGATCGGCGGCAGGCTTGAGCTTTATACACTGTTTATTCTGCTCTCCCCTCGCTACTGGAATTCCAACAAGGTATGATTCGAATTTCCATTAAATATTTATATTAGATATATCAAATATAAGGGTGTGTGAATGTTAAGAAAAATTTCTGAAATAAGATTTGGCAGCATAATAATAATCAAGATAGTTTCTATGGTGCTCGCAGTTGAAGGGCTTGCGATGATACCTTCTATTTGTGCTGGCTTATTTTACGGTGAACATCATGCAATTAATGGACTTGCTGTAACATCGGCAATTACCATTTTGTTTGCTGCATTTGTCCTGAGAAGATATAGAAACTATAGTGTGAAACTCAATATCAGAGATGGCTTTTTTGTTGCATTCCTGAGTTGGTTGCTCATTTGTTTGCTTGGCTCTCTGCCATATTTTTTCGCAGGTCTTGATTTCAATTTTATCGACTCATTATTTGAATCAACGGCTGGCTGGACAACCTCAGGAGCATTCATTATACCTATCCGCATGATGCCAAATGCCCTGCTCCTATGGAAGGCTACGAGTAACTGGCTAGGCGGTATGGGAATACTCGTATTTACCATCTCTCTACTACCAACACTGGGCAAGGGAGCACAAAATCTCGCTGCTTCTGAAACCACAGGTCCAAAGTTAACAAAATTCGCTTCAAGGCTAAGTGATTCATCAAAAATATCATATATCATATACTGCGGTCTTACGCTCCTTGAGCTGATCCTTCTTCTTTGTGATAGAAGTATGAGCAATTTTCATGCAGTTATTAACACTCTAAGCACAGTGAGCACCGCTGGAATATTTGATGTCGGTGGTGAAATTGCATGGTCATTTAGCCCATATGCTAAGCTTGTCATTGCCATTTTCTCAGTAATAGGTGCAATGAACTTTGTAATATTCTTCCTCATAGTTACAGGCAATATCAGGCGTGCATTTTCGAATTTAGAGGCTAGGGCTTATCTTATTATTTTGTCAATCGCATCAGTTTTAATATTCGTTAATCTTATAATTGCTGACCAATACCCTGTTTTGAAATCTCTAGGATATGCGATAACACAAAGCATTAGTTTCGGCTCTACAAGTGGTTATTCCGTTACTGATGTTTCTCACTGGCCTGCATTTTCTCAATCTATTCTAGTGATTCTGATGTTGATAGGAGGATGTGCCGCATCAACTGCTGGCTCGCTAAAGGTCATCCGTGTGCTCATATTCTTTAAACTTATAAGAAGAGGATTCTACAAAAGAATTCACCCGAATGCAGTTAAGCCGGTTATGCTGGGGAAAACTGTTGTAAGTGCTGATATCGCTAGTAGAATCACAGTTTACATAACTCTTTATATTGGAATTCTTCTTTTTGGCGCACTACTCATTTCTTTTGACAACAAAGACATGATTACTACTCTTACAGCTTCCCTTGGGTCGCTGTCAAATAACGGCTCCGGCCTCGGAGATGTCTCCTCTGGTGATTTTTCAATATTTTCACCGTTAAGTAAATTTGTTTCTTTGTCTCTGATGCTCATAGGTAGGACTGAAATTTATGCCACGCTCATTGTATTTACAAAAGATTTTTGGTCACGAGATTAGTACGAAGTCAATGAGTCCACTGATTTTATCAGCCTTTGCAACCTCTACCCTCACTGAGTCTCCCAGGCTGAAACTTTGACTGTCATATCTGCTGATGAGTTTAAAATTGTTTTCTAAAAAGTCAAATGTTCCACCAAGTGTTGATATATGAACCAGTCCTTCAATTGTATTTTCGAGCTGTACATAAAATCCAAATGGTGTTACACCACTTATTACGCCTTCAAACTCCTCGCCCAAATGATTCTCCATATACTGGGCTTTTTTAATTTTTTCTATCTTTCGCTCCATTTTCTGTGCTCTAATTTCTGTTAATGACGACTGTTCTGCTGCTTTGTTTGCTATACTCGAAAAATGAGAGAGCATTTCGGAGTTAAGTGTTTTGTTGATATGAGCCTTGATTATTCTATGAATCAGCAGATCAGGATAGCGCCTTATCGGAGATGTGAAGTGGCAGTAATATTTAAAAGCGAGCCCATAGTGCCCAGTGCATTCGGTAGAATATCTTGCCTTTTGCATGGATCTCAGCATCACAGCGGTTACCATTGGCAGCCTATTATCATCCTGCATTTTATCAAGGATCTGCGACAAAGCCTTAGGGTGCACGTTGTCAGGATTGACAGAAAATTTGATTCCGAGTCCAGCCATGAATGTTTTGAGTTTCATAATGCTTTCAGGATCTGGTTTTTCGTGTATTCGATATACAAAGGGATAGTTCATCCAGAAGTACTCCTCCGCCACTGTTTTGTTCGCCAAAAGCATGAATTCCTCGATCATTCTATTTGCTATTCTGCGGTCGATACTAACTATATTCTCCGGGATTCCCTGATCATCAATTTCTATCTCTGCCTCGTCAAGGTCGAAATCCAAGCTTCCGTCTTGATGCCTTTTTTCTTGCAACAAAACAGCTAGCTCACGCATTAGTTTAAGTGTCTCTTCATGCTTTTCGAGATTTTCATATTTACTAGAATTAAGGACTTCTGATGTATTTTTGTTAGCATCGGAAAGTTTATTATGTTCACTATTATTATTTTGTTCATTAATTGAATCTAGGTAATCTGACACATCATCGTATACCAAGCGACCCTTAGAGTTGATTACGGTTTCAGCGATCTCGTGGTTTATAACTTCGCCAGCTTGATTGATCTCCATTATGCACGAAAGTGTCAGGCAATCCCTGCCCTCGCTTAAGCTACATATTCCATTCGAAAGTTCTTTGGGTAGCATCGGTACAACGCAGTCCAGAAGATAAATGCTGTTGCCCCTGTCAAAGCTTTCCTGATCAAGGGAGGAATCCTCTTTTACGTAGTGACTTACGTCTGCTATATGCACTCCAAGCACATAATTTCCATTGTCTTTTTTCTCAATCGAGATTGCATCATCGAGGTCTTTTGAATGTGGTCCATCGATTGTAATAATATCCAGCTTGCGCAAGTCTTTTCTTTTCTTTAGTTCTTCTTCGAGAATTGCATCACTTATTTCGCCATCTCCATAGGCTTCTTTTGCTTCAGAAATAGCTGCCATGGAAAACTCCGTATCTACATCATTTTCTTTTAAGATTGCCTTAACTTCACTGTGTGGATCCGACCCATGCGCTATGATTTTCACAATCAAACCCTCTGGACCCTTGCGACCTTTTGGATATTTTGATATAACAGCTTCGACCATATCGCCCTGCTTAGCATTAGATCTATTCTTTCGCGGTACAAAAATATCATCCGAGTTCTTCCCAAGTGGTGTGACGACACCAAATCTACCACAGTCTGTGTAGACACCTACTGCTTTTGTTACTGCGCGCGATATTATCTTATTTACCCTTCCTTCTGGACCTCTTGCATTACCAGGCTTAGATATAATTTCAACACTTACAATATCCCCATTCATCGCAGATTTAAGATGTCTAGTTCCCACAAAAATATCGTCAGATCTATCGTGATTATTTTCCAGACTTGATACATCAGGTTTTACAAAACCGACGCCAGACTTTGTTATTGATATTTTACCCTCAACTATGCGGGGCGTCTTTTTAGACTTTTTCTTCTGCTTATTTGATTCAAAAGTTTTATATTTCTTTCCTGCATTATTATTGTTTTTCATTCTAACCTCATATTTGCATACTTTTTTCAATTAGCTTAAAATAGCTATATAATTAACCATATATTTATTTTAGCTTTAATTATATTTTATCTAAAGTTCACTTTTCTGCTAAATAAACTTAAAACGGGTCATAAGACCCGTTTTGTAAACAATGCTATATTTATTATAACAGTCAATTGATCGACCATATGTATTAAGTCTATTATTCACACTCAGCATTCTGAAGATAAGCGTCACAAGCCAATTTGTCTGAATCAGCTTTTTCATCTCTATCAGCTGTTGCCTGACCAATTTCATCAGCAGCTTCAGCCTCCTCTGCACCTTCCTTAGCAGTCTTATCAGCTTCGTCTGCAAGAGCATGATCTTCATGTTCTCCCTCTGCATCCTCAAGATAGTAATCCTGATTGCCTTCCTCAACAGGTTCAGGTGTTTCTTCTGCCTTTTCAGTTTCACTGTCGTAGTGACCCTCATATGCTTCTCTAGCTCCTGCTACTCTGTCACGTTCCATTGTAGCGTCTGCAAGATCCTTAGCATCAGACTTATGGCCACCCTCTTCTAGCATTTCTTCCTTTTCCTTATTAAGCTCATCGTCTTGGTTAGGAGCAGATTCAGTTTGGAAGTAATATTCTCCTTCAGAAGCATCTGCTACAGCATCCGTTGTTTCAGCATCAGCATCCTCAGTATATTCCATAGTATCTCTTAGGCTCAAACTAATTCTCCTCTTTTCAGTATCTATAGCTATAACCTTAGCATATACAATCTGACCTACTTTAAGCACATCAGATGTATGCTCAATTCTTTCTCTTGAAATCTCAGAGATATGAACAAGTCCGTCAAGACCAGCTTCAATTTCAACAAAAGCACCATAGTCCTTAATTTGAACTACCTTACCCTTTACGATATCTCCCTCTCTAATCTTATCATCAATTACAGACCAAGGTTCAGGAGTTGTCTGCTTAAGTCCCAAAGAAATTCTTCCATTTTCTTCGTTCATAGCTAGAACCTTAACGTGGATAGTCTCTCCAAGTGTTAAAACTTCCTTAGGGTGTTTTAATTTACCCCATGAAATCTCTGATATGTGAAGAAGTCCGTCTATTCCGCCGATATCAACGAATGCACCAAAGTCAGTAAATCTCATTACCTTACCTTCAATGATATCGCCTTCGTGGATATTCTGCCATATAGCTTCAATCTGCTTCTTTCTCTCTTCTCTTAGAACACTCTTCCTTGAGAAAATAGCTCTCTGCTTCTTGATATCACATCTAATAACTCTAACCTCAAAAGTTTCTCCAACAAACTCTTCAGCATTTTCGACATATTTGTTTGATAGCTGAGACATAGGTATAAAACCAGTGATGTCTTTAAATTCCGCAATCGCACCGCTTGCAATCGCCTTAGTCACCTTCACTGTGATATTTTCCTTATTCTCATATGCTTCAGAAAGCTCTTTCCAGTGTTCAATAATGGCCAAGCTCTTCTGAGAAATCAAAATGCCACCATCGTCATCTCCAGTTTTGATAACTCTGGCCTGAATCTCATCGCCCTCTTTAAATTTATCCTTGAGAGTTTCACCTTCAGATAATGATACTTCCTCTTTCTTAAGAATACCATCCTTCTTGAATCCAAGGTTCACAATAACTTCGTCGTCTGTAACCATATGAATCTGTCCTTCGACGATGTCGCCATTCTTAGGCAATTTCAAAGAAGACTCGATTTCATCCATGAAATCTTCCATAGGGTTCTGCACATTGTTTTCTAGTTGCTTATCAGTCATATTAGCAATAACCTCCTTAATTACGGTTTCAGGCGTCGATGCACCTGCCGCAACTCCTATTTTATAATATTTTTCAAGCTCTTGCAATGGTAAATCGTTAATATTTTCAGCAAAATACGATTTTTCGCAGTATTTTTTAGCTATTTCGAACAATTTACGACTATTGCTGCTATTTCGGTCTCCTAAGACAATCATTACCTCAACTTTTTTTGCAAGATCTCTGCAGCTGTTTTGTCGAACAGAGGTCGCATTACAAATTGTATTTTCAGTTTCGTATCTAACATCATTTTCAGATAATGCCCGGAGTATATTTTCATAGGTCTCTACCTTGATCGTCGTTTGGCAAACAACAAAACAATCGTTACTCTTAAGGATTTCAAGATTTTCAGGTAATTCGACTTCATCAGGTGAGTTTGCAATAATTGCACTACCGTCACACCATCCATTAATTCCTATAACTTCAGGATGATTTGCAGTTCCTACAATTACAATCTTTTTCCCTCTATCATATGCCTGCCTAACGAGCTCATGTATTCTTGCAACGAAGGGGCAGGTAGCATCAACGACCTTTAATTGTAGACATTTAGCCTTCTCATAAAAATCCATCCCCTGACCGTGGGATCGAACAATTACGGTATCTCCTTTGTTAGCCTGTTCTGGTTCATCAATGATATTAATCCCCTTTGCGCTTAGATCATCAATAACCGTCTTGTTGTGGATTAGAGGTCCAAGCGTGTATATTGATGAACCTTCAAGCTCTTCAGCTTTTTCATTAAGTTGCTCCATAGTCTTATCCAGTGCCCTTTTCACGCCAAAACAGAATCCTGAATTTTCACTTACTAGTATTTCTCTTTTTTTGTTATTTTCAAATGCTTCTTTACTCATTTATCTTCCTTTTAAAGTTACCGGCCTAATTTCTCATCTTCTGTGTCTAGTTTTTCAAGACTTTTCAAATAAGCAGCAAAACCTTTCTCCGCTCCATTTTCTGTTGGGAAATAATATTTTGTTCCACCTTCGTAAAGATCGTCGGGTAAATACTGCTGCTTAACATAGCCCCCGTATGCATGCGGATAAAGATAGTCTTTCCCATAACCTTTGTCTCTTGCTCCCTTGTAATGGCTATCTCTGAGATGATCTGGAACAGGAGCGATTTCCTTATTTCTTATGTCCGACATAGCCTTTTGGAATGCTTCATAAGACTTATTTGATTTTGGTGAGGAGGCGAGCAAAACAACTGCTTCGGCTAAGATTATACCTGCTTCGGGAAACCCTACCATTCTTGCTGCTTCTACACATGAGGTAACTGTTGAAATTGCAGATGGATAGGCCATGCCTACATCCTCTGATGCCATAACCATCAACCTTCTGCCGATTGTAATCAGATCCGCTCCACCGTCAACCAGTCTGCAGTAATAATGCATTGCTGCATCGGGGTCTGAACCTCTTACGGATTTCTGTAATGCTGAAAGCAAATCATATTTATCGTCTGCCTTGTTATAGAATCCGACTTTTCTCTGAAGTGCCTCTGCTACCTTATTCGTTGTAATTTTTTCACCCTTTGCTTGGTTTTCAATGATGAAGCCTAGGCTATCCAAAGCAACCCTAGCGTCTCCATTTGAGTATTCTGCAAGAACATTTATAGCATCCTGATCGATTGATATTTCTAAATTACCAAATCCTCTGGTCTCATCAGCAAGGCAGTTTTCAATAATTTGAATTAGATTATCTACAGAAAGTTTTTTAAATTCATATATATTTCTAACGCGACTAAGTACTGCATTATTTATTGAAAAGAATGGATTTTCTGTGGTGCTACCGATAAATTTTACCATGCCTTCTTCTAGAGCTTTCAATAGCGAATCCTGTTGCAATTTGTTCCATCTATGAAACTCATCTATATACAAAAAAAGTGGCTTGCCAAGTAAGCTATCGAAACTCGTTTCTGCCTCAGATAGTAACTGTTTCAGTTCTTTGACACCAGTTGTTGAAGCATTGATTTCAATAAATTCATTGTCCATTTCCTTAGCAATTATTCTAGCTAAAGTCGTTTTTCCAGTACCTGAATAGCCGTAAAAAATCGCCGATTTAAAATTCTTATTTTTGATTGAATTATAAAAAAGCGAGTCAGGCTTTAAAAAATGTTCTTGGCCTACGAATTTATCCAAATTATCTGGGCGCATTCTAGTAGATAGAGGAATCATGTTAATCTCCATAAAAATTTATTTTCAAAAGTTTTAGAACGTTTGTTTGATTTCTGTTTATATTATATATTATTCCCCATAGATAGGCAAAGGAATTTTATTTTATTTAAAATCATATAGATAAAAGACGCAGATTATTTAACCTGCGTCTAAAATTATTATTTTATCTAACAATCACGTCTGCTCTTTGAAATTATTCACTGTATTCATTTTTGCGTTTTAAATACAGTATTCCAAGAGCTGCAACTACAGCCATTGCAGAGCATGTATATCCAAAGCCATTGTCTCCAGTTCCTGGTGATTTAGGTTTACCAGGCTTATCTGATTTGTCAGGCTTATCTGGTTTGCCTGGTTCTTCAGGCTCACCTGGTTCTTCAGGCTCTTCTGGCTTTGTATTTGTTATTACAAAACCGTCTTCTATATTCCCAGTTATTTGGGAGGTATATCCCTTAACCTCATCTTCAGAAATAGTGTATTCTATAGTATTTCCATCTTCGTCTGTGAGAGGCATGTTTTCGAATTTTCCCATCCAACTGTTACTTTGAGCAAGTGTCAGCGACATATCTTCCATAGGCTCACCATTTTTTAATAAATTTACAGTGATGCTCTCAGGACGATCTTCAGGCTTGTCACCTACCCATTTTTTCGTGACACTTATATCTGTTGTCTTGGCCTTGTCATTTTGGACGATGAATGGATCATTAACTTTGCCCTTGCCTTCGCTATCTGTTGGTGAAACTACGTTTACATTTTTATTATCATCAATACTTATTTTAGTAAGCTTGTTTGTCTTAATGTAGCCTTCCGGTGCCTTAATCTCCTTAATTTCTGTTTCACCTGCTTTTAGTTTTATTATGTATACCATACCATCTTTATCACTGATAGCATTCACAACACTGTCAGTATTATCGGTATACTGGAAGACTGCTCCAGCTAAAGGCTTATTATTCTCATCCACTTTTTTAATTACAAAATACGGATAATCCTTTATTGTAGCAAATGCAGCGTATTTCTGAGTTTTTATCTCTGAATTACCATTTGCCCCAATTTCTTCGTCCTTAGCACTCATTTCAACATGATTTTTTATTGTTTCAGCAGTTAAATCTACAGGTTTTATGCTAGTTTTGTATGTGAATTTATATGAATAAGGTTTTTCTCCTTCTTTTGTGTCAGGAACATCGAAATATATACAATGCTCATTAACTTCGTATTTTACTGAAACTTCTCCATCCTTAGGATTCGACTTAACAGGAGTTACCTTTTCAAAATCTGCATAACTGCCATCAGGCTGTATTTTATTCGAGCGTTCAATTATAAAGTTATCAAGTAATGCATTACCATCTTCATCTATTGGAATTATGATGTTTTTATCTAATTCATCCTTAATAACAATGTCCTTGAATTTTATATCAAATGGTTTGTAATTAAATGTCCATTCTAGGTTGTCCCCAGCTTCTTTTGGGGTTTCCTTGCTCAAAAGATATGACTTAACTGATGCAGAGCCTGAAGCAGTTGCTAATTTATTACCACCAGCCTCCATGCTTACAGAATTTTTAAAAGTTATCTCCTCACCCTGTGCGGTTTTCTTCATAATTTCTTCAAACTTTGCGTCTGAAACTTTTGTGCGAATAACTATGAAATAAGGTGTGCCTTGATAATTATCGAAATCCCATGACATCTGTTCCTTATTAAACTTTACACCCGCTTCTTCAGGAGTTATTTTCTTCAAAGCTTTTCCTGGCGGCAAATATGATGAAAAATTCGCACTGCCTGGGAAAGTTATGCTATAGTCAATGTATGCCGCTTCTCCTGGTTTGGCTTCATAAATATAGAAATCTGATCCATTTTCTTCAATAGGCTCAAGAGTAAGTCCTTCCTGAAGAGTATCTTTGATGGTAAGCTTAGTGAAATCACCCTCTAGCTTTTTCCCCAGAGATTTTATATATTCGTTTAATTTTAAACCTTGAGGGTTTACGTCAATTCTGAATAAAATTGACCTGTCCTGGTAGTTAAAGGTTTTTGTTTTATCAACCTCTGGTATTCCAGTCACAAAATCACGATAACCAGATTTCCATCCGTTCTTACTTACATCACTCATGTTATTTAGATTAACATCATTTTCAATTGCATACTTATTAAGCAAATTACTTGGTAATTCAAATATTGAGGATGCAGGTACCGTCTTGAATGTATCTCCAGAACCAACGGCCAAAACAGCTGTATTTTTATATTTATCTTCAAAACTCGAACTTGGGTTTTCTATAGCTTTTGAAACTATATCCTGTGCCCTTGTTTTTAATTTAAAGTCATATTTTTGAATTTTTGTAAATCCACTGATTTTTAAGACTTCTCCAACTTGCTTGCCTTCTGCATTAAGTAGCGGAATGATTTCTTCTGCTAAGTTAATTTTATCTTGTTCTGGTGTATCAACCCCCCCTTTTTTGTAATCGAGAGAGCCCTTAACATAGCCCTGTTTGAAATTAAAATATGTTTCGCCCTTTTCTCCATCAACCAAAGATTTTAGAACATCTTCATCTAGCTTGCCATTTGCCTTCAAATTGTCTTTTTCCTCTTTAAATTTATCTTCTGTTCCGTAGTAAAAGGCTTCGTAAACAAATTGCTTATCTGAAGGAAAAACATTGGAAAAATCTACAGTTATATCCCAACGAATCTGACCTTGATTTATAACCTTATCATCATAGCTTTTCAGTGCACTCTTGAATATAGTTCCAATTCCACTATTGACAGGTGGTGTTTTGGTATAGAAAGCATCTGCACATGTATGAATTTCTGCATCATTTTTTAGAGAACCTAGTTCAATGTTTTTATCGTATACAAGTTTAACTGTGATACGGTATAAACCATTTAACTCTTTAACAAATACCCATTGATTATCAACTGGCTTATATTTGCTACTTCCATCTGTCTGTTTTGTAGATTCATGCCATTTGCCTAATTCATATATTTGCTTATTATAACCTGTAAGATCTGGACAAGTTTTGTCTTCCCCCTGAGGAAATACTGGAAATTGTGAAGCATCTGCTGGCTTTTCGATTTCATCATCGCTCAATTTCTGCCAAGAATCTTTTTCTCCTGTCATGCTATGCTCATATGTGAGAGAAACCTTTTTAGGACTTGATTGGTTTTCAAGGGTTCCGCTCAAAATATCGCCTATCCATGCTGGACCATAATTTTCATTAGGTGCACCAGCAACAATAGTCCAAATTAGTTCTCTATCACCGTTATCTTTGTTGATATTAAGCTTTTGAAAATTCTTCTTTATTTCTAGCTTACGGTGTACAGTAACAGTAGTTTTTGATCTTTTTTCTTTTTCATTTGGTATTTTTAACTTTGCTTCATTTGTAACAGACGTAGTTTTACCAGGTTCTTTAATATTTGTCTGAAATACAATTTTGGCTTCGTCTTTATCAAAGGTTTGAGGGAAAGTGTAGCTTATAGTCCTCTTTTCATCATCATAAAATTCTTTGTCCTCTACAGCTTTACCATTTATAGTTAAAGTACCTTTAGTATATTCTACTTCACTAGGCAAAACATCTACAAAAGTTTCACCACCCAGCTTGGTACTGCCTTTGTCCGATGTTTTTTTGATTTTACTCTCCCAAGTTATCGAATCCCTTTTGGTTGAGTCATCTAATTTACCTGATTTAGTGAAATCGTATGTGATCTTTTCTGGAACCTCAGGAAATTTGTATTCCTTCTTTAATATTATAACAGTCCTGTCGTTAGAACCTGGTGTCCCTGAAGACTGCTCTTGTGCTTGATAATGACCTGTAAAATGAACTGTAAGTTCCTTTAATGTATCACTTTCAAAATTAAAGTCACCTTTTGGATTATGAAAATTCATTCTCGCATTCACTGGTCCCGTACCATTTTGTGTTAATGTTATAGTACCAACCTGTTTACCATCATCAGGATTTCCAGGAGCCTTTATATATACTGGTATAGAGTTACCTGTAGCCTCTGTAGCCTTAAAATTCTCTCCTAAAGTGAAATCAGCATAATCTCCAACATTTACCTGCTGGGAATTTTCTGTTATATCTCCTGCAAGCGGTCCACCTATTAGTGCATCGTTAATAACTGAAAATTTGAAATTTACAGTTACATCAAAAGGCTTCGCAGGATCAATTTGATCTGTAACTTCCTTTCCATTTTGTGAAACCTCACCCGTAATTGTCGGTTTTATATGCTCCGTCTTATCATTTGAATCAGTAGCCTCTGCTACCTGGGGCATTACGATTCCTGATATACACATCATCAGTGCCAGGATAATTACACAGATGCGTGACATCTTGGTTTTACTCTTCAAAGCAACCTCCTTTGGGACATATTTTTCGGCTAAGCGGACAAAAAGAGTTGGTGGCTAATCCCAATAAACAGGGTAATTCGATGATTTATGTAGTTCTCCCCAAACAACTGCATCGCCCCACATATTGATACTCTTTTCAAGTTTCTCTCTTTCATTCATATTTTGAT
>JAQYRL010000065.1 GCA_028725765.1 Clostridiales bacterium | reverse complement strand
AGATTTCAACATTGCTGGGGCTGCGGTGCGAAGAACAAAGACGGGTTACACTTGCATACTTATCCAAGTGAAGACGGCAGTGAGTGCATTTCACAATTCTTGCCAGATGAAAAATACAGCGGTGGTGTTCCTGCAAATCTCTTCGGAGGGCTGATAGCGACATTGTTTGATTGTCACGGGACTGCTTCAGCAGCATGGTTCAACCATAGAAATCAGGGACTCAAGCTGGAGAGAAATACAGTCATAACCCGCTATATAACAGCAAGATTAGAAATTGATTTTAAGAAACCTGTGCCTATGGGGAAGGTCATAACAGTCAAATCCGTAGCGGAGGAAATTGGCGAAAGAAAAATTATAGTCTCGATGGAAATGGAAGCTGATGGGGAATTAAAAGCGAAGGCTAGAATGGTTGCAGTTCGTATAAAAGATGACATGTAGTAAAGTATGCATTAAATGTATATTTAACCATTTTTATATTATCTCGTTAAAGCATTGACAAAAAATTGTTATGTAATAAAATAGAGGCATAGTATTTTTATTAACAATTATTTTAGGAGGTAAAGAAATGAAACCCACAGTGAAACGAATTGCACTGGGAACGATTTTCCTAGTAGCAATTGTACTCATGAGTTATCTCATGGTATTTGCTGAAGATGGTGGAGATGATTACAAACCTGCAATGTATTCTACATTTTGGGCGCTTGTTCCACCAATCGTAGCTATCGGGCTCGCACTTATTACTAAAGAAGTTTACAGCTCACTCTTTATAGGTATCGTAATAGGTGGTTTATTCTATTCGAACTTTAGTTTTGAGGGAACTGTAAACCATGTTTTACAGGACGGAATTGTTTCTGTTCTATCAGACAGTTACAACGTAGGTATTCTCGTTTTCTTGGTTGTACTGGGCGTTATTGTTGCACTAATGAATAAGACTGGTGCTTCAGCAGCTTTTGGTAGATGGGCAGAAGTAAAAATTAAAACCAGACTTGGTGCTCAGCTTGCTACAGTTGCACTAGGCGTTTTGATCTTCGTTGACGACTACTTCAACTGTTTGACAGTGGGTAGTGTTATGAGACCTATCACAGATAAGCATAAGGTTTCTCGTGCTAAATTTGCATATTTAATCGACGCTACAGCTGCTCCTGTTTGTATCATTGCTCCAATTTCATCTTGGGCTGCTGCAGTAACAGGATTTGTACCTGGTGAAGATGGATTTACTGTATTCCTTAGAGCAATTCCTTACAACTACTATGCACTACTAACAATATTCACAATGATTATGCTAACAGTGCTTAAGTTTGACTTTGGTCCAATGAGAAAGCACGAGGACAATGCAATTGCTGGTGACCTATTCACTACTCCTGACAGACCATATGCTGATGCTAAGGATGATGAAATTAAGGGTAATGGTACTATGATTGACCTAGTACTTCCTGTAATCATTTTGATTATCCTTTGTGCACTTGGTATGCTTTACACAGGTGGATTCTTCTCAGGTGAGAACTTCGTAGTTGCATTCTCAAATTCTGATGCATCTGTAGGTCTTTCTGCAGGTAGTGTTATTGCATTATTGCTTGCAATTTTATTCTATACCGTAAGAAAAGTTTTAAGCTTTACTGATTGCATGGAATGCATTCCTGAAGGATTCAAGGCAATGGTTCCACCAATTTTGATTCTAACATTTGCTTGGTCTTTGAAGGCAATGACTGACAGCCTCGGAGCTGCTCCTTACGTTGCTGGTATTGTTGAACAGAGCGCAGGATCATTGGTTAACTTCTTACCAGGAATCATATTCATTATCGCTGTACTGCTTGCTTTTGCAACAGGTACATCTTGGGGTACATTTGGTATCCTTATCCCAATCGTAGTTGCAGTATTTGAGAATACAGATCCTCAGATGATGATCATCTCAATCTCAGCTTGTATGGCTGGTGCTGTTTGCGGTGACCACTGCTCACCAATCTCAGATACAACTATCATGGCTTCTGCAGGTGCTCAGTGTAACCACATTAACCACGTTAATACTCAGTTACCTTATGCGTTTACAGTTGCTGGTGTATCATTCGTTTCATACATAATCGCAGGATTTGTTAAGACAATTGCAATTGCACTTCCAGTTGCGTTCTTGCTGATGCTTGGAACTCTTATGGTACTTAGAAAGATGTACGGAAAAGAAGCTGAATAGGGCTTAAATAGTGAATAGATAATAATGGCAAGGGCTATTACGATATTTGCTAGGATCTTGAAATAATCTGTATGATACAGATAAATAAAGGTTGTATAATATTCGTTGGGGTAAATCTGAAAAAGGTTTGCTCCAGCGAATTTTTTGTGAGGTATAGATGCCATAAAAAAACAAACCGCATTAGCGGTCTTCAATGAAATGTTTGAGGATTATGCTACGTGCGGTTTTGTTGTTCTTTAACCTTAAGTACGATGACTGCATCGCCTTCAAGTATCGTTGTTTCACCAGTAGGTATAACGATTTTACCTTCTTTGCTTTGAATCATAACGATTAGTGAATCACTTTCGATCTTCAGGTCACATAACTTCTTATTAAGCCATGGATGCGAATTTGAAATCTTAAGTTCCATAAGTTCCTGGCCGACAGGATCAAAGTATGATTCGCCTCCAACTACAATGGTATCGCCTTCTAAGATGACTGTATCTCCGCGCGGGATAATTGTTTTGCTACTGCGTATTATTTTTGCAATAATAAAATCAAAAGCTAGATGCAAATCTGCTATTTTTTTGCCACAAAGTATGCTTGACGGCGGTATGTTTGAAACTATGAATCCAACGTCAGACTTATCTTGATAGTAGTTGAATGTTTTGAGAACAGTATCATTCTCATCAACCATATTGAGTTTTCTACAAAATATCGGCAATACTGTACCTTGAACGAGCTGCGAGATGAGACAAATACCAAAGACGATGTGAAAAATATCGGTATCAAGTGGCACGTCTGAGTTGACAACTATAATGGCAAATGCAATCGCAGCGGCACCGCGAAGCCCTGCTAGAGAGAGTATAAAAATTTGTGCAAGGCTTCTTTTGAAAGGTCTAATTAGTATGTAAGTTGCAAGCGGTCTTGCTATAACTGTTAGGAAGATAACAGCGATAATTGACAGTGACATAGTGCTTTTTAGGCTTGAAAAGTTTGATAGTAGACCGAGAAGATAGAACATGCCTATCTGTACCAGATTGGTGAATCCATCGAAGAAGAATACAATGTCTCGTTTACCGATAAACTCTTGATTACCAAGATAAATACCGAGGAGGTAGACGGTTAAATAACCGTTGCCTCCGAGCAGGTTTGAAATCGCAAACGAAAGACATACAACCGATAAAATAAAAACTGTGAGGAGTCCATCCTGTGAGAAGTTAAAGAATTTGATTACTTTCCTAACTACGTATCCTGCAATAAAGCCTATTGCAACGCCAAATACAATTTGAGTCAAAATCAAAATTGGTATAGATGTATCTAAACCTTTTAGAATAGAAATAAAGATGATGGTCATAGTGTATGCAGTCGGGTCGTTTGATCCTGATTCTAGTTCAAGCAGAGGCGCTGTATAGTCTTTTAAATTCAAATTCTTTGAGCGCAAAATAGATGAAACCGAAGCATAGTCGGTTGATGCGATAACGGATGCTAAAAGCATGCTCTCTATAAAATTCAGCCTTAAAGCATAATGGAAAAAAAGTCCCGAAAATGCGGCAGTTAGTACTACACCAAGCGATGCAAGTAGAGCACTTTCTTTAAATGCAGGTTTTGCCATTTTCCAGTTTGTACCAAAACCACCGTAAAACATTATTATCATTAAAGCTACAGTGGCAAAATTTTCGACCAAATTGTAGTTATCAAATTTGATGCCTGCTGCGCCTGTAATCATGCCCATAACAATAAAGAGTAAAAGAGAAGGCAGACCAATCTTATCCGAAAATCTTACAGCTACAAGAGCCATGAGCAGGACGATAGATATAAGAAGTAATATTGTCATTAGATGATACTGTCTCCTTTCTTTGGCAGATCCTAAAATAGATGCGATTTTAGGTCTCGCCTGAATAATGTGTAATTGATGGGCGATACTAAATCAAATGAAGCATTGATGTCGCTAGTTTAAAGTAAATAATAAGGGCTCCAGCATCAACGATGGTCGTGATAAGAGGACCAGCCATGATTGCAGGGTCAAGTTTAAGCTTTTCAGCTATCATAGGTAGCATACTTCCCACAATTTTAGCCATCAGAACTGTGCAAACAAGAGTTACAGAAACTGCAAAAGCAATTGGTGTTGCAAGTTTGTTAATCATTACAAGTCGTCCCAAGTTTACGGCAGAAAGCACTATACCGCAGATTACTGCAACCCTTATTTCCTTCCACAAAACTTTGAGAAAGTCCCTCGTTTCTATATCTCCAGTCGCCAATCCACGAATTATCAGCGTAGATGACTGCGAACCCGCATTACCACCGGTATCCATTAGCATTGGAATAAATGCCGACAAAATAGTCAACCTGTCAAGCGTATCCTGATAGCCTTCGATAATTGCTCCAGTAAATGTAGCAGACACCATAAGTATTAAGAGCCAAAGTACTCTATGCTTGGCAAGTGCAAAGACAGACAAATCAAGATAAGCTTCTTCGGACGGAGTCATGGCAGCCATCTTTTGGAAGTCCTCGGTAGCCTCGTCTTCGATAACGTCGATGATGTCATCAAATGTGATTATTCCAGTTAGTCTGTAGTTGTTATCAACAACTGGAAGTGCAAGGAAACCATATCTTTTGAGAGTATCTGCAACGTCTTCCTGGTCATCATGCGTGTTAACAGTTATGACGTCTTCATCCATTATATCTTCGATTATTAAGTCAAGATCAGCGGTTACAAGTTCTCTGAGAGATAGAATGCCGAGAAGCTTCTTTGTTTTGTTGATAACATAACATGTATAAATCGTCTCTTTGGTTAGGCCCACATCGCGGACATGCTCTATTCCTTCACGAACCGTCCATTCTGGGGATAACTCGACAAATTCAATTGTCATCAGTGCTCCGGCAGAATGCGGTGGATATGCCAGGAATTGATTTATAAGTTTTCTCTGGTCGGGTGCAGTGTTTTGAAGAACGTCAGAAACAATCTCTGCGGGCATCTCCTCAAGAAGGTCTATCATATCGTCAAAATAGAGGTCAGATATTAGTTCGTTTAATTCCTTGGCTGTAATTAGCTCTGCAATCTTCTTCTGCTTTTCCATCTCAAAACAGGAAAAAACTTCAACAGCAAGCTCTTTCGGAAGCAGCCTAAAAACAACAATTGCTTCAGCTTCGTCAAGTTCATCAACAATGTCTGCAATATCGACAGGCTTAAGTTCGACCAAAAGATCTTTGAGTTGAGACATCTTTTTCTCATTCAGTAAATTTAAAATTTCTTGCTCTTTACTTTCAAGATTAACATTCATTATATATGCCCTAACTTAGCAATGGTTTTTCCTAATATATACACCATGTAATTTAATACTGCGTTTATCAAAGTATCTCATAAATTAAAACATATAAATGTTCTTTATGAAATTTACCTTAAAAATAATTAATATCCATTTTATCATGAAAGAAGGCCTAAAACAAATTTTTTGGACGAGGATGGGAGCAAAGGAGAAATCAAAAAACATTGACATGGGTAAACAAATGTGTAATAATATAAACAAAAGATTACAAGACACTAATCTGTGATATATAAACTCCAAATAATAAATCATGAACAATGAGCGAAGAACGAACGAAATAGTTGTGTGAGATAAGTTAAGATAAGGTGGTACAATATGGTCACTGACAGAGAACATGAGATTTTAAAATTAGTTGAAAAGAATCCGATGATTTCACAGCAAGAACTTGCGGATTATCTAGGAATAGCCCGGTCTTCAGTAGCTGTTCATATATCAAATTTAATGAAAAAAGGTGAGATACGTGGCAAAGGATATGTTCTAGGTGGAGAACAATATGTCGTTGTTATAGGTGGATTAACAAGGGATATAGGTGGCAAACCCTTCTCCAACCTTATTATGGAAGACTCTAACCCCGGTACTGTAAAGACTACGATGGGAGGTGTTGGTAGAAATATCGCACATAATATGAGTCTGATGGGACTTGAGACGAAGATACTAACTGCTGTTGGCGACGATAATGTGGGTAGGACTCTTAGAAATCACAGTCCCCATGCAAAGCTTGATTTTAACGAAGTGATTGCTGTGCAAGGACAGGAAACGGCAACTTATTTGTACATTGCTGATCAAAATGGGGATATGCTTTCGGCAATAGCCGATATGCGAGTTTTTGACTATATAAGCCCGAAGTACATTGAGGACAAAAGAGCAATAATTAATGGTGCAAAGGCAGTGGTGTTAGATGCTAATATACCTATAGAAACGATGACTAAACTTACAGAAATTTATGATGGGCCTATATTTGTCGATCCGGTTTCAACAGAGAAGGGGAAAAAACTTGAACCTATTCTTAAGTACATCCATACTTTAAAACCAAACAAAATGGAGGCAGAAATGCTTTCCGGAGTAAGCATTGTAGATGAAAAAACACTGAAAGAAGCTGCAGATATTTTGTTAATGAAGGGTGTAAAAAGGGTATTTATAAGTCTAGGACGAGACGGTGTATATGCTGCCAGCCACAACGAAACAATCAAAGCGCCGATTATGCCGGTGAAACTTGCCAATGTCACGGGCGGAGGGGACTGCTTTATGGCAGGGCTTGTGTATAGTTATCTCAATGATTTATCGCTGGAAGATACGGTGAAGTTTTCGCTTGCCGCATCAGCTATGGCAGTTGAAGGTGAGCAGACAATAAATGAAGATATTACAGTAGAAAAGATTCTTGCAAGGGCAGGAATTGGCTAATGGAATGGAGGATTAAAATGGAAACTAAATATTTGGAAATTGCACCTGAAGTTAGGAAGGCACTTGCAAACGGTGATCCTGTTGTTGCTTTGGAATCGACAATTATATCGCATGGGATGCCATATCCGCAAAATGTGGAAACTGCGCTCAGAGTAGAAGAAATTGTTAGAGAAAACGGTGCTGTTCCTGCGACTACAGCAATTATTGGAGGAAAACTCAAGTGTGGTCTTAAGAAAGAAGAAATAGAATATTTAGGGAAAAAGGGACTTGAGGTTACGAAATGCTCTAGAAGAGATATCCCGATGGCTATAGCTAGGAGGTTAGATGGAGCTACCACCGTGGCCACAACGATGATTATTGCCAATATGGCTGGTGTATCCATTTTCGCAACTGGTGGAATTGGCGGGGTGCACAGGGGTGCGCAGGAAACAATGGACATTTCAGCCGACCTTGAAGAACTGGCAAATACGCCTGTAATGGTAGTTTGTGCAGGAGCTAAAGCTATTTTGGACATACCTCTTACACTTGAATATCTTGAGACTAAGGGTGTGCCTGTTTTGGGATATCAGACAGATAAATTACCTGCTTTTTACACAAGAAAAAGTGCATTTAATGTTGATTATAGAGTTGATTCTCCCGAGGAAGCGGCAAAAGCGTTTGAGGCTCAAAGAGGAGCTGGACTTCATACCGGAATGTTGATGGCAAATCCTATTCCAGAGGAATTTTCTATGGATGAAGACATGATAAACAATGCTATTGAAGCGGCTGTTAAAGAAGCCGAAGAAAAGGGAATTAAAGGTAAGGAGTCAACGCCGTTCCTGCTTTCAAAAGTAAAGGATATTACTGGTGGATCAAGCCTTGAGGCAAATATTGAACTTGTCTTTAATAACGCAAAGGTTGCAGCGCAGATTGCAAAGGCATATTGTGAAGGGAAATAGTAGAGGAAAGGGAAAGTAAATGAAATTAGTTTCTTGGAATGTAAATGGACTTAGGGCAGCTCTTAAAAAGGGATTTGTAGAATCCATGAGGGAGCTTGATCCTGATATTATTGGAATTCAGGAGACGAAGATGCAACCTGGACAAGCAGAGGTTGATTTGCCGGAGTATGAGGAATACTTTAATAGTGCAATCAGAAAGGGTTATTCAGGAACTGCTGTTTTTTCAAAGCATAAGCCAATTAATGTCACCCATAATTTTGGAGAATATGATGACGAAGGGAGAACTCTTGTGTGCGAGTTCGAGAATTTTTATTTTGTTACTGTGTACACTCCTAACTCAAAGAGAGAACTTGAGCGACTGGATTACAGAATGGATTGGGAGGATGCTTTTAAGGAGTACATGCTCGAACTAGATAAAAATAAGCCTGTGATAATATGTGGCGATTTAAATGTGGCACATAAGGAAATAGATCTTAAAAATCCGAAAACAAACAGGAAAAACGCTGGATTTACGGATGAGGAACGGGATAAATTTGGGAAACTTCTTGATTCAGGTTTCACAGACACTTTCAGACATTTATACCCTGAACAGGAGGGGGTTTACAGCTGGTGGTCTTACAGGTTTAACGCTAGAAAAAACAATGCGGGGTGGAGGATTGACTACTTCCTCGTTTCGGATCGAATCGCGGATAAGATAAAGGAAGCAAAAATCCATACGGATATAATGGGCAGTGACCATTGTCCGGTTAGTTTGGAGATTGATATTTGATTTTGAATGATTGGCCCGGTAACAAAATACTTGGATTTTCAAAATATAGATTTCTAAAAGAAGGCTTAGAAAAAGAGGAAGATTTGCTTCGCATTTTACACCTATCGGATTTGCAAGGTGCTAGCTTTGGTGAAAATAATGTTGAACTCCTAAGCAAGGTGTCTGATGCAAAGCCGCATTTGATTGTATTTACGGGTGATCTTGTAGATAGGCGGATGCATGTCGATAAGGACTTTGGGACGGCTATTGAATTCATGAGTAATCTTAAGAAGATTGCACCTACATTCTTTTCGTATGGAAATCACGAACTTGCTTTTTCGTCGTCTACCGTTGATGATTTAAGAGAAAAACTTGAAAATGCAGGTGTTGTAGTCCTTGATGGCAATAGTTATATTCAAGAGATTCAAGTTTCTGAACCGATGAATAATGGAGAGCAAAAGAATCTGGATCTTGATTCCGGAATTTCAAAATTTCGGAGTTTGAGAGTCCTTCTGACGGGTTTTCCTGAAAGATTACTAATGGTTAAGGGAAAGAATCGTACAAAAAAGAATTCCGATGTGGATTTGAAGGCCGTTAGATGCACCGTAGATGAGCTTAAAGGAAAACGTAGAGAATCCCAATGTGATATAAGTGTTTTTCTTGCTCACGAGCCACAATTTATAGAAGAATATTCCGTTGCGGATTATGATTATATTTTTTCGGGTCATGCACATGGTGGACAGATAAGAGTACCATTTTTAGGAGGCCTTTTTTCACCAGGGCAGGGGATTTTGCCAAAATATACATCCGGAGTTCACAAAGCCGGAGATGGCAAAATGATAGTTTCGAGAGGTCTTGGAAATAGTTCGTTCCCCATTAGGATTTTTAATAGACCAGAAATTGTTTTAGCCGAAATTCAAGTTTAGAATTCGGCTATTTTTAAATTCTAGGCTTTTTATAAAACCTTCCGCCAAGTTGCTCAGTTTTCATTACGTTGATGAATGCCTTTGGATCTACTTCCTTGATTGCATTTAAAACCGCATCCACCTCGTCACTGCCGACAACCGAATAAATCATCTGTCTTTGGCTACCCTGATACATTCCAACACCCATGAACAAAGTCGCATCGTGGTGGGTTATCGTTTTTATTCTGCCGTAAACAGAAGCTGGTTCGTTTGTGATTATAAGGAGGGTATGCTTTCGATACTGCTTAAATAAATTTTGTATAACCTGAGTAGTACAAAATTGAAATATAATCGAATACATTGCTTTGTCGACACCGAACAAAACACCTGCCACAGTCAAGACGAAGACGTTTCCGAGCAAAATATAATTCCAGGCATCCTTACCTTTTTTCTCAGAAAAATAAATCGAAATGAAGTCTGTGCCGCCCGCGCTGGCACCGACAAGGAGGCAAATCCATATTGCAACACCGTTTATTATACCGCCGAAAATGGCGATAAGAAGGATGTCATATGTCAAAACTATATCTGGTAAAATGTCGACAACAATACTGCTTAGAAGGATTACATATATTGAATAGAATGTAAAATTCTTGCCAAGCCATTTGATACCGATATAAATTGGGATCATATTGAGGGGTATATAAATTAGCGTATATGACAGGTGAATATCTAAAAATGTATCTAAACTTCGCTGGATTAAAAGCGTTATACCTGCAAATCCGCCAGGGAATAGACCACCTGTTCGTACGAAACTTTTTATATTGAATCCGATGATAACAGCGCCAATAGTACAAAATAGTATTCGCTTAAGGACTTCAAATCCTTTGTTGTTTTTCTCGTATAGAGATGACATAGAATCTCTCCTTTTAATTTTGTTTTGAACTTTACAGACATTATATCACAAAAGTATTTGGGCATGTTACATGAATGTTTTGCTATACAAATATTATATTAAGTCATAGAAGTGAATAATATATCTTTTTGATTGACTATTGGATTTTATGGTGGTATACTTCTCGTTATAAATTATTAGGTAGATATATTTAGGAGGCTAAATTATGGGAGATAAGGGAAAATTCAAATCAAATTTCGGATTCCTTATGGCTACCATTGGGTCGGCTGTAGGTCTTGGTAACATCTGGGGATTTCCTTTTAAGATGGGAAAGAACGGAGGGTTTGCTTTTTTAGTAATCTATATTATTTTAGCTGTTATTATCGGATACTGTATTATGCTGGGTGAGATTTCGTTTGGGCGTAAGCAAGAGAAAGCTGCTATCGAGGCATATAGAAAACTCGATAGTAAATTCACATTTAACGGATGGATTAACACATTAACGCCATTAATCCTGATTTGCTTTTATTGTACTCTAGGTGGATATTGCTTAAAGTATACTATTGCTAATTTTGGAAATATTTTTAATGCAAGCTGGGGGACGCTTGGCGTCGAAAGTAGTGATTTCTTTGGGGGATTCATTTCTGATACTTGGCCAGCTATTATTTACGGACTTATATTCCTTGCCATTACAATTGTTGTTGTGCTTGGTGGTGTTTCAGGAGGTATTGAAAAATTTTCTGTAATTGCAATGCCAGCTCTTTTTGTTATGTTGATTGTTGTAATCATCAGAAGCGTGACTCTGCCAGGCGCAATGGAGGGTATAGCGTTTATGTTTAAACCAGACTGGTCTGTGTTTCACGGTTCTGGCTGGATTAGCGTTCTGGCTGCAGCGGGAGGACAGATGTTTTTCTCGCTATCGATTTCATCAGGATGCATAATTGCATATGGTTCATATCTAAATAAATCAGAAAACCTTGAAAAGAACTCAGCTATAATAATTATTGCGGATACAGTCGTGGCTATTTTGGCGGGAATCGCTGTTATGCCTGCAGTCTTTGCATTCGGACTTGAACCCGACGCTGGACCGAGTCTACTGTTTGTGACCTTACAGACGGTTTTTAATTCTATGGGTGGATTTGGAGCATTGTTTGGCTTTATATTCTATTTTCTTGTACTGATTGCAGCGCTTACTTCTTCAGTAGGTATGCTCGAAGGTGCAGTCTCAGCCTTTATGGATGAGCAGGTACGAAGAGGGAAAACTCCTTCAAGAAATTTTGTAACGATTCTAATAGGGATATGGGCTTGCCTAGGCTCAACATTGGTTTCTGCCGATGCATTAGGGGGCGGAGGATTGCCGCACATCCTAGGCTTTGATACTTGGCTTGACACATTTGATCTCTTCGCTGAGGGATTTTTGATGCCTCTTGGAGGACTCTTCATGGTTATAATATTAGGCTGGCTGAAGCCTGGGTTTTTGGACGATGAAGTTAAACTCGGTTCGTCGTTTGGGAGTAAACAATTTTTCTACTTCTGCATTAAGTTCTTAGCGCCTATTTTCTTAATTTTCATTTTGATAGGACAGCTTAACGGCTTCTTTAAATGGGGATTGTTTTAAACGAAAAGGGGATTGCTATAGACGCAATGACTATATTTTTTCACTGTTAATGTATAATTATCGTAGTATGATACAAAATGTGCCGATGATTGATTCTTCGGCATTTTTAATGGAAAAAATAAATATAAACATAGAATTTTAAGAGAATAATCCTAAAAAATTGTTAAAAAAAACAAAAAATAATAATTTTTTATATTTTTGTTGACAAATATATGTGGACGTGTATAATAGTGATATCACATTTTAAACAAATAGGAGGATATTTCAATGGAACAACAAAAGAAAGGTCAATGGGGCAACCAGTTTGGCTTCTTGATGGCCGCGGTAGGATCTGCGGTAGGACTGGGTAATTTGTGGGCATTCCCATATAAGATGGGCAAGAACGGCGGTTTTGCATTTTTATTTATTTATATTATAATTGTTGTTTTCGTTGGAATTATTATTACTATTACAGAGCTTAGCATTGGAAGAAAGACTGGAAAAGGTGTCGTTGGAGCGTATAAGGCTCTTGGGAAGAAATACGCACCTATAGGCTGGTTTGGTGTAATATCACCATTTCTGATCATGTCATTCTATATGATGCTTGGTGGATATACTCTTAAATATATGATTGCAAACCTTGGGGATATTTTCAACGCAAGCTGGGGCTATCAAGGTGCCGGAATGGAAACTGCAGAATATTTCCAGGCTTTCTTCAGCAATCAACTAGAGACGGTTATATACACAGCTGTTTTTGTTTTACTGACCGCTGCAATCGTAAGAGGTGGCGTCTCGGAAGGAATAGAGAAGTTTTCAAAGATTGCAATGCCTGCGCTCTTTTTCATGCTCGTTGCGGTTATAATCAGAAGCGTGACTTTACCTGGTGCTTCGGAAGGACTTAAGTTTGTGTTTCAGCCGAACTTTGAAGTTTTTAAAGGTAGCGGTTGGGTAAATGTTTTTGCAGCAGCTGGTGGCCAAGCGTTTTTCTCATTGTCACTGGGCATGGGAATCATGGTAACCTATGGATCATACCTAAAAAAAGAAGAAGATTTAAAGTTAAATTCAATAGTTATTCCTGTTGCAGATACAATTATAGCTGTTATGGCAGGTATGGCGATAATGCCGGCAGTATTTGCAGGGGGATTAGAACCAGCTGCAGGCCCTGGACTTCTGTTTGTAACACTACAAACTGTTTTCTCATCTATGGGGGCGGGGGGTCCTCTGTTTGGCTTCGTGATGTATTTTCTAGTATTCATCGCTGCTATAACTTCGTCCATATCTCTTCTAGAGACAGTGGTTTCTGTAGTAGTCGATCTTAAACTCGAAAAAGCTAAGACATTTAACAAAAAGAAAATCACATTTTGGTGTACAGCTGCAATCCTGGCAGAGGCTATATTTGTTTCTCTCGATGGATTGGGCAGCCACGGATTTCCACAAATATTTGGACAATCTACATGGTTAGACTCAATGGACTTAGTCTCAGAGGGTGTCCTGATGCCTCTTAGTGCACTGCTGACAGCTATTATCTGTGGGTGGTTACTACCTGATTTTGTAACAGAAGAAGTAGAACTCAATGGGAAGTTTACATGGAAGAAATTTTATATGTTCTGTATAAGATTTATAGTACCTCCTGTAATGCTTTTAGTTTTGCTAGGACAACTTGATTCCTTCTTTAAACTTGGAATATTTGGATAAAATCAAGACTAAAAAGGTTTCTACATAAAATGTTTCAGTAAAAATAATTGATAATAAAAAACAAATATTAGAAGATGTATTGAAACTTATAAATTTCTCTTCCGAAAAATGGCTATTTTACAGTTGATTGGGAGAGAATTTTTTATAAAATTAAAACTTTATCGAATTAGAGAGTTGACATCGACTGCAGGCTGTGTTAAAATGCAGATACTTTATTAAATTAAATAGATGAGGTGGAAACATGAAAAAAAGAATTAGTAGAAAATTTATAGCACTAGGGTTTGTAGCCTTAATGGTATTGTCCGCTATTTTTATTACTGGTTGTAATGATGATAAAAAAACATCAGATGATGGTGAAGACAAATATGATCTTGGCACAGAGGGAACTTTTACTGTAGGCTTGGATGATACATTTGCACCGATGGGATTCAGAGATGATAAGGGCGAACTCGTTGGTTTTGATATTGACCTTGCTACAGCAGTTGCAAAGGAAATGGGACTTGAGATCAAATTTAAACCAATTAACTGGGATGCCAAGGATATGGAACTTAAATCCAAGAATATAGATTGCATATGGAATGGTATGTCACAGACGCCTGAACGTGAAAAAGCAATGTCTCTTTCAAAAAAATATCTTAACAACAAAATAATTCTCATGACGCAAAAAGACGATGTTAAAGTTGATAATGCAGCTGACCTAGCAAAATACAACATTGGTACACAGGCTGACTCATCAGCTCTTGAGATGCTTGGTAAAAATGAGAGTTACAATGATTTCAAGGATAAAATCACGGAATACAAGTCATATGACGATGCTATTTTGGACATGAAGGCTGGAAGAATAGATGTTATCGCAATCGACCAGGTTCTTGGAGAATACAAAAATAAGAATATGGGAGAGGCTATGCGATCTCTAGAATATAATCTTGGAGATGATTTCTATGTAATAGGATTCAGAAAAGATGGCAAGGCCTTAACAAAGGCGGTCAATGAGGCAATCAAGACTTTGATTGACAATGGAGAAGCCGCAAAAATAAGTGAAAAATGGTTTGGAAAAGATATAGTTGTTTTTAAGTAAATTCTGAGGGGAGACGAAATGATACTTAAACCATTGATTGAAAATTGGCAGTTGCTACTTGAGGGGACCGTTATGGTCATAAAACTCTTTCTTACTACTATAGTATTTTCTCTCCCTCTTGGTCTCCCCATAGCTCTTGGTGCAAATAGTCGGATCTATCCGATTCGGCTTTTGTGCCAAGGATATGTATGGATTTTTAGAGGAACACCGCTCCTAATGCAGATGTTCTTCTTTTATTTTTTCATACCAATTAATATTGGTGTTGCACCGTCGCTTTTTTCAACGATTGCATTTACGTTTGTTTTAAACTATGCTGCATATTTTGCAGAAATATACAGAGGAGGTATAAACAGCATCGACAGGGGACAGTTTGAAGCGGCACATTCATTAGGGTTAACGAAGTGGCAGACCACTAGGGACATCGTGCTTCCACAGACGATGAAAGCAATTTTACCTTCGATTTTTAACGAAGTCATTACACTTGTGAAAGATACAGCGCTTGCCCAAACTCTTGGGATGATGGAATTAATGAAGGTGACATATGGGATAGTCAACAGGACATCTATGACTACAATTTTTTTGTATACGGCAATTATCTACTTATTACTGAACCTTATAATCACCCTGGTAGCTGGTAAGCTAGAAGCACATTTTAGCAGATATGATGCAAAGGAGGAATTCTGATGATTTTATCCGCAATTAATAATTATTCATCTGAGCAAGTCAACAGGAATATTGCAGAATCCGACAGCGACAAAATACTTGAGATGCGTGGGATTGTGAAAAAATATGGTGATTTCACAGCGCTGAAGGGAGTCGATTTTTCGGTAAAGAAACGAGAGATAGTGACAATTATTGGGCCCTCTGGGTCGGGTAAGAGCACATTGCTAAGATGTGTAAATGGATTAACTGAACCGACCAAAGGCGAAGTGCTTCTAAATGGTAGGACGAGCATGGTTTTTCAGCATTTTAATTTGTTTCCACATATGACTTGTCTTGAAAATATAACTTATGCACCAGTGAAGGTGCTAAAGTGGCCCAGGGAACAAGTAGTTGAAAACGCAAGAAAACTACTGGAAATGGTGAATCTTTCAGATAAGGCGGATGCATATCCTGCTCAAATTTCGGGTGGACAAAAACAGCGTGTGGCAATAGCAAGAAGTCTTGCGATGAAGCCGGATTTGATGCTTTTTGATGAGCCGACTTCTGCTCTTGATCCCGAAATAATTGGCTCTGTTTTGAATGTAATGAAAGAACTGGCAAAGGAGCATATGACAATGGTTGTGGTGACTCACGAGATGAGTTTTGCACGGGACGTATCTGACCGGACGGTTTTTATGGCTGATGGAAAAATACTTGAAGAGGGGAAGCCAGAGGAAATATTTAGCAATCCGAAAACGGATAGACTTAAGGCATTCTTAAGTTCTTTTTAAAAGGATAAAAACTGTCATTTTTGTGGATTAATCACTGCCTTTATTTAGACCTACACTGCATTTTTCTATAAAATAAAAATATAAAAATTTTTGCTTGACGAAAGATAATGCCAAGGGTATAATTAATTAAAAAGATGTATTAATAAATATTTATAAGGGTGGTGATTGTATGGATAAGAAGAAGCTTTTTAAGATTTTGGATGTAGCTTTGATCTTGCTCTTTTTAATACCAGTTTTAATACCACAGAAGATTGATCCATATATGAGTATTTGGACTGCAATAATAATAGCTTTTGCATTACTTGCTTACTATGCAATTAGATCGGAAATAGCCAAGGTCCCATATTGGAATACGTCTTGGAAGAGGATAATAATTAGTTTGATATGCTTTGTAGTTATGTTTCTGATAGATGTTTTGCTGAATAGATTTGGAGATTATTCTTCATTGATGTTATTTGAAGGTTTGAACGCAATTATGGCAGGAGAAATATACGAAACGTATTTTAAAAAGAAGAGAGGATGGTAGACCTGTTGGACCTTTTTAAAGGTCCTTTTTTGTTGCATAAATAAGAACGCTATTTCTTGAAAAAAACGACATTATATTATATAATATTGTGGAATAATTGTAAGTGAGGAATAGCCATGAACATATTTGGTAAATTAGGTCAGTTTATAGTGAATAACCAGGAAATTGTACAGAATGTTGCAATATGCATTTTGGTGATATTATGCATAATATTCCTGGTGTTTTTGTACAAAAAAATTAACAGCGCTTCGAAAAAGAAAGCGGAATCTTATAATAAGATAGAGGACATACTTGAAAATATAAATGGCAACATTTCACAGCTTCGAAAGCAGGGAGATTTTATTTATATTGACAATTCTTCCAAAAAAAATCATGAGCAGGAGGCAATTGATGAAGCTATGGTTTTAGCTAAGTCTAGCAGAGAGGCTCCACTGGATAATAAAGTTAAATTTGATGGAAATAATTTTGATAAAGAAAAACCTAGCTCTACTCCCGATGTTTTGTGCGAATCGATTAAAGATTCTGTGATTGAAAAGATTGTGAGTACTTCTGAGAGGGTAGATGATGCGGAGTTTCAGCCTAAACGTAAGTTTGACAGCAGGTTGGACCATGTTGATAAATTTGGTAGAGTTTACAATGTCGAAGAACTTGAGAGACAGATTAGAGACTAGAAAGGTGAGAATATGTTTTGCAAAGAATGTGGTAAATCGATAAGTGATGATTCTAAGTTTTGTAGTTATTGCGGCAGCAGAGTTGAAGCGCCAAGCAAATTGGAAGCTATTGAAAAACTCGACGATGATGTTCATGGCTTCGAAGAACTTGAACGTAGGGAAATTAGCAGAACAACTTCTCAGGTTGCTGAAAATGGAGCCAAGCCTATCAATCTGAAAAGAACAGCAAATTTCAACTGGGATCTTGACGGATTTCCCTCTGATGATCAGAGAAAAGAGAAAAAAGTAAGTATTAATTGGCAAGACGTCTTGATGTCAGGAGATAGAAACGAGCACTCTACTAAGATAAAGAGAGATGTCGAAGGGCGTAAAACTGATAGTTTCTTTTTTAACCCCAATATAGATGATGTAGATAAATCAGTTCAAAATAATGATGACGCAGATCTTCAAAGTTTTCTTTTTGAAGACAAGTCAAATAGTAATGAAGTTATCGACAAAACAGATGCTGATCATGCTGGAACTGGCGATTCTTTTGCTGTAAACAAATTCTACACTTTCAATAAAAAAAATGAAGAATTTCAGAGATTGCTAGACAAGGAATATGAGAAACTTAAAAATGATGTTGGATTTCAGGAGATAGAGGATAGCGACAAAGAATTCTGTACAAGTGATGAGTCTATTTCAGATGCCCAGAAAGGAGGGCAAGAGAGCGAATCAGATTCGCCCATCTTTCAGGAGCCAAAGTCAAATGGCGACACCTCCAGAGCGGATGAGGACTCAGACATGGGAATTTTGGAAGACAGCGATCAACCAAAAGAATCAGGAAATGAAGAACAAACCCCTGATGGAAGCAGTCAAAGCGAAGGCGATATTGAAGTCAAAGACGATGGAGAGGGAGATGATTCAATCAAATCCGAAATCGGAGGAGTCGAATCAGAAGGAGAATCACCAAATACACAATCAGAACAATCAAAAGATGAACTCAATGCAAAAAGAAAAAGAAGAGGCAGAGCAGATAATCGAAGTAAGACAAAATTTGACTTTCATGCGATCTTTGACGACGAAGATGTTGTTGACAGCGATAATAATGTCAAGCAAAAGAAAACTCATAAAAAGGTTGATGAGGCAAGCAAAGATATAAAAACATTGGAAGCAAAAGTTGAAGAGCAGAGCGCTTCAGATGACGAAGGCATCAGACCTAAATCAAAGGGAATGAAAGTTCTAAGCATTATTTTCTATATAATTTTAATACTTGTCATACTAATCTTAGGAATCAAACTTGTAGCTCCAGATAGCTCTTTAGCCGTAAACATTGATAGAACTTATGAGACTATAGTAGATAAAATAACTGGTAAAACTCCACAGGGAGCAGAGGTTGAAGAAAACAAAACTATTGAGGACTGGATTTCGGATGCTTCATCTGCAAATCAAAACATTTCAAAAATTGAATCAGACCTTGAAATCAAGGTAGATATTGCAAACAAAGATTTTAAGGGGGTTGATGCAAGTAAACCTTTTAGTGATAGCATATGGTATACAACTGATGACGGCCAAGATGTATATTATGGTGGAGATATTGTTAAAGCAGTTGTTGCGTATTATTCGGATTTGAATACATCTTCAGGTGGCATTAATGACACTAAGGTTGACCACCTTAAAATTGGTGAGATCAGAACTGGAGAGTTTGGATTTTTTGTTGCAACGTCCTTTGGTGATGATAAGGATAAAAAAAATATCTATAATTTATACATTGAGCCAGAAGGCACTGTGATGAAAGTCAAAGACAGCATCGAGATTAAGAAAGTAGAAGAAGCCGAAGAATAGAAGGGATTTTTAGCTATATGTTAAGAATAGGCAGAGGACGCAAGTCTATTAGCCAAAAAAAAAGACGAATTATTGCTGCCCTAATAATTGTCATACCAATGATATTTACAGGGTTAATCAGTTTTATTGTTGACTGGTTATGGTTTGATGAAATTGGATACGTTGCTGTATTTTTCACTAAACTTTTTACACAAATTAAGATTGGGCTACCAGTATTTGTAGTAGTAACACTCCTTGTAGGATTTTATTTGCACAATGTAAGAAAAGGGTATTTTACAAAGATAGTTTCATCAGAAGAAACGAATTTAAAGAGGCTGAGAATTTACACCGGCCTCTTATCTGTGATTTTTGGAGCCTTTGCGGCCATATTTGCTATGAAGGTTTTGTGGTTCCCATTCTTGCAATATATGTCAGCGACAGATTTCAATATTAAAGATCCAATCTTTGGTAAAGATGTGTCTTTTTATGTCTTTAAACTTGAATTTTTACAGATGATAAATCAACTTGTCATTGCATTGACAATCATTATAGTAGCGATTACGGTTATTTACTATCTGATTCTTCTATCAATGAGGACCCCTGACCCTTTGCCAGATGAAAACGATGCGAATGAATATTCTTACGTAAATGAATCTGATTTTAGTGACTTCAAAGATTTTAACGGCATTGCAGGTGAAATTTTTAAGAAAATCTTTGTGAACCATAGAAATCCTGGCGTTAATAGGCGTGCAGCAACACCAGGCAGAGCCTATTTTAACAAAATAGTTGATATTGCAAAGCACCAATATATGGCGCTTGGTGTATTTTTCTTCCTGATGTTGTCAGTTAATTTTTATCTTCAGCAGTTTGAACTGTTGCATGCACACAGGGGTGTAGTTTATGGTGCAGGATATACTGATCTTAACGTTACCCTTTGGATTTACAGGATACTAATGGCCATTTCCATCCTAGGAGCAGTCCTTGTAGTACCGATGATACGCAAAAGAATATATAAAAAGATACTATATATTCCAGCCGCAATGATTATTATTGGAATTCTAGGATTTGGTGTTACGGCTGCAGTACAGAACTTTGTGGTTTCTCCGGATGAGATAAACAAAGAAAGCAAATACTTAAAGAGAAATATCGAGTTTACGCAGTATGCTTATGACCTTGACAATGTGGATGTCAAATCTTTTGCTGCAGAAAATTCTCTAACTGCCGATGATATCAAAAACAACAATCAGACTATAAGTAATATCAGGATAAATGATTATAAGCCTGTGAAAACATTCTATAACCAAACCCAAAGTATAAGGCAGTATTATACATTTAATGATGTCGATGTTGATAGATATAATATTGATGGAGAGATAACTCAATCTTATATGTCTGTCAGAGAAATTGATGAGTCAAAAATAAATGATACATGGCTTAACAGACATTTGAAGTATACGCATGGATATGGCGCTACTCTGTCGAGGGTTGATACAGTTACGCCTAGCGGTCAACCATCAGTAATGATCAAAAATATACCGCCAGAGACTGATAAAAAAGAATTAAAAATCACAAGACCAGAGGTTTATTTTGGTGAGCTTTCCAATGACTACATATTAGTGGATACAAAGGAAGATGAATTTGATTACCCAGATGGCAATGACAATAAATATACTAGATATGAGGGGCATGCAGGCATCAAACTCAATCCTTTCAATAGGTTGGTATTTTCAATCAAGGAAAGCAGCTTAAAAATTCTAGTTTCTTCAAACATTAAGAGTGATTCGCGCATAATTATAAATAGAAACGTTGTTGAAAGAATCAGAAAAATAATGCCATATCTTACATATGAAGATGATCCGTATGCAGTAAATATTAATGGTAAGTTATATTGGATGATGGATGCCTACACAACTAGTGATATGTATCCTTATTCAGAACCATTTGTCGGAGATGATGTAGGAGGGAATTATATAAGAAATTCCATTAAAGTGGTAGTAGATGCATATAATGGAGATACTAAGTTCTACGTTGTTGACAAGCAAGATCCCCTTGCTAAAACATATCAAAAGATATTCCCATCTCTATTCAAAGACATTGAGAAAATGCCTAAAGATTTGCGTTCACACATGAGATATCCTCATGCATTGTTCAAGATACAAAGTGAAATTTATACAAGGTACCACATGAATGATGTCAAAGTTTTTTATCAAAAAGAGGACCTTTGGGACGTCGCAAAACAGATATATGGAACCGAAGAAGTGACTATGGAACCAAACTATTTTGTTGCAAAATTGCCAGGAGAAAAGGATGCTGAATTTATAAGCACAATACCATTCACCCCTAAGGGAAAAAACAATATGACCGCGCTGATGGTCGCAAGAAATGACGGCAAGGACTATGGCAATCTTGTTGTTTATCAGTTCCCGAAAAGTAAAACAGTTTATGGGCCTATGCAGATAGAAGCTCAGATTGATCAAAACACTGAAATTTCACAAGACTTTTCTCTATGGAATTCCGCAGGTTCACAGTATAGCCGAGGAAATTTGTTTGTTGTGCCGATTGAATCTTCACTTCTTTATGTTGAGCCTGTTTATCTTGAAGCAAGTAATTCCGCAATACCTGAAGTTAAGAGGGTTATAATTGCTTATGGAGATAAAATTGCATATGAGGCAACTCTGAAGGAAGCTTTACAGTCTCTTTTTGGAGAGGAAGCGGGTGATTCATATACGCAGGGAATTGATACAAAAGGAAAAGGCAAAACCAGCGGAGATGATAAAAATTCTTCCAGCTCAGCTGAAGAGGACGAAAGTGTTGCATCATTGATTGATAAGGCAAATAAAGCCTTTGAAGATGGTGAAAAAGCATTGAAGAATGGCAATTGGAAGGATTACGGAGATAAAATGGACGAACTTTCCGATTTACTTAAAAAACTAAAGGACAAGTAAGACTCATATTTGGGAGGATTTATGGAGAGAATACATAGGTTAAATTATGATTTGGACAGGATGTTGTTTACTATACCGGCTAAAATGCACGGTGAGCATGATATAAGAAGAATTTTGGAAGAACATCCGGAAGTGAAATTCGTATCTTTTGTTGGAATTGATATGGGTGGACATGATACAGACGAGAAAATTCCTACAAAGGTTTTTCTGGATGATTTAAATAAACTTCTAGAGCACGGAGTCCAGACTGACGGCTCCAGTGTAGCGCTCCCAGGAATTGCCGATCTCAATAACGCGAAGATTGATATAATACCTGATCTTGATGTCAATTGGTATGTTGACCACAATTTTAGGCATATAGATTATTATACGGATCTTCCTGTCGGGACATTGAGAATACCGTCCTTTCTGGTACATAATGAGGACTTTGAGTGCGGTTCAAGGGTTGTGCTAAGGGATGCCCTTAAGTATTTTCGCAAGAGAATGCTTGAGGAACTGAAGGCTAATGACTATGTATATCCATATATGGATGGAGTCACCTGCGCGGAAGATATAGAGGAATTGCTGTTGACAAGTGCAACAGAACTGGAGTTTTGGGTTAGAACTCCTGATGACAAGGGTGATAGGGAACAACTGTTTACATCTCAGGTATTAAAGGAACAGTACTGGAAGAGGACCTACGGTCAGGTTAGGACGGCTCTTGAAGAAGTGATGACTATTCTTGACTGCTACGGATTTGAGATGGAAATGGGGCACAAAGAAGTTGGTGGTGTCCAAGCAAACCTTGCTAATGAAGGTCATTATAATCACATTATGGAGCAGCTTGAGATTGACTGGAAGTATGCGGATGCTATGCAGGCGGCTGATAATGAAAACCATATCAAGTATGTAGTTAGAGATATATTTACGATGCATGGACTAGATGTAACCTTTATGGCAAAGCCTGTAAGAGGAGTGGCAGGGTCAGGTGAACATACACATTTAGGTCTTGGAGCTAGACTAAAAAATGGTAAGGTTGTGAGTCTCTTCGCACCTGAAAAATGGGATGAAGAATTTCTAAGCCCAATAGGCTTCGGTGCACTTATGGGATTGCTAAGAAATTATGAGCTCATAAATCCATTTGTAAGTACCAACAATGATGCTTTTAACCGTCTTAAACCTGGTTATGAGGCTCCTGTTTGTACGGTTACATCTCTTGGTAGATCTGTAGAAGAACCATCTAGAAACAGAACTGTACTAGCAGGGCTTATAAGAGATGTTCACAATCCTGCAGGAACAAGGTTTGAACTACGCTCACCTAATCCAAAGAGTAATACATATCTGGTTATAGCTTCTTCGTATCTGTCCATGCTTGACGGAATCGAAGCGGCACTTTCAGCTAAAAAAACACCTAAGGAACTCGAGCAGTCTATCTCTAAAAAATATGGGGAAAATGATTTCTATCTTGAAAGAGATAGAGAATATAGAAGTGAAAAAAATGTGTTCACAGATTATTCCGAAGAAGAGAGGCAGCAGCTCTTTGGTAAAGCCCCTGCAACTGTATGGGAAAATTTAATGAACTTTGAGAATAACAAAGATAGACTTGAAATTTTTTACAAAGGCGGTGTTATGAGCCCGCTTGTAATTAATTCTTACGTTGAACAGACACTCTCACATTGGAAAACAGAACTACACGACAGAATTATACCGGCAACTATGAATTTTGTTAGAGAATGTAAAAAGATTCATGATGATAGAGAATTTACGGATATGGACATAAAACTATGGCTGTCGATTGATAAAATGAGGCATGAAATTGCAAAAGACGAATTGAATGAGTTTTGTCTTTTAACTCAGGTGAAGAACGCACTTGATAGCGGAAATTATGCATTGGCTTCAGACCTTCAACTCGAACTTCAGTCAAAAGTGAATGCTCTAAGCGAAATATACAGTTTATACGTGCATAATGTTTTGTAGCGGATATTTTAGAATATTATTTTGAAGTAAAACAGAGCAAAACATTTAGATATCAGATTGGGAATAACAATTTTAATTAAATAAGATTGGAGAATAAAATGTTAGATGTTAAACGAATTAGGAAGAACTATGAGGAAGTAAAAGAACGAGTTGAATTTAGAGGCAAAGGTGACTTTGGCCTGTCAGAACTAAAGGATATTGATGAAAAACGTCGCGAAATACTTGCTGAAGTAGAAAAAATGAAAAATAAGCAAAATACTGTTTCAAGGCAGATTCCTAAACTTAAAAAAGAAGGCAAGGACACTTCCGTTATAATGGCAGAAATGAAGAAGTTGTCATCTGATATTAAAACTCTTGATGCTAAGCTTGATGAAATAGATGAGCAATATAGAATTATGCTCCTTTCAGTTCCTAATACTCCAAATCAAAAAGTGCCATACGGGGTCGATGATAGCGACAATGAGGTGATGAGGATTGTTGGCGAGCCGACAAAATTTGATTTTGAGCCTAAGGCCCACTGGGATATTGGTGAGGATCTTGATATTTTGGACTTTGAAAGAGCTGCAAAAATTTCAGGCACCAGATTTACAGTGTATAAGGGGCTAGGAGCAAGACTTGAAAGAGCTATAACTAACTTTATGCTCGACCTTCACACTATTGATCAAAGTTACGTTGAGATATTGCCACCGTTTATGGTTAATAGAAAAGCTATGACGGGCACAGGACAGCTCCCTAAGTTTGAGGAAGATATGTTCTATGTTCCGCAGAAGGACTTCTTCCTTATACCTACCGCAGAGGTTCCAGTTACAAACCTCAGGGGCGATGAAATTATGAATGAAGAAGAACTCCCTTTTTATTATACTGCATATACACCTTGCTTTAGAGCTGAAGCTGGCTCTGCTGGAAGAGATACGAGAGGATTGATTAGACAGCACCAATTCAACAAAGTAGAACTAGTGAAGTTTGTAAAACCAGAAAATTCATATGATGAACTTGAAAAATTAACTGCTGATGCTGAGGCTGTATTGAAAATCTTAGGGATTCCGTATAGAGTTGTTAGACTTTGCTCGGGAGATCTTGGATTTTCTTCAGCCATGACTTATGATATAGAGGTGTGGATGCCTAGTTATGGCAGATACGTAGAGATATCTTCTTGCTCAAATTTTGAAGATTTCCAGGCTAGGAGAGCAGGCATAAGGTATAGAGATAGCGAAACTGGAAAAGCCGAATATGTTCATACGCTTAATGGCTCAGGACTTGCTGTTGGAAGAACGACGGCTGCAATACTGGAGAACTTTCAGAAGGAAGACGGGTCTGTTGAAATACCTGAAGCACTCAGAAAATACATGGGTGTAGATGAAATAAATAAGACGGAACAATAAAACTGTGTTTTTGATTGATAGGATAAATTGATAATATAGTTTGAACAAATTAGGTAATGATAATAATTGATAATAAAATTGATTTGTATTTGTTAAATCCAAGGAGGTAGGATGCTAAAACTAAAGAACCTTTCGAAATTCTATTATAGCAAGGGTATAATTGCCAGTGGCCTTAATAGAGTGAACCTAGAACTTCATCCTGGAGAATTTGTTGTAATCACAGGAGAATCAGGATCGGGAAAATCCACGTTAATAAATGTAATTTCAGGGCTCGACTCATATGAGGAAGGTGAGATGTATATTGACGGTAACGAAACAAGCCACTTTACCGTTAATGATTTTGAGAATTATAGGCGTAAGTATATTGCTAATATCTTTCAAAGTTTTAATCTAGTTTCCAGTTATACCGTATTTCAGAATGTAGAATTGGTTCTTTTGGTTGAAGGTAGACGTAAGAGCGATGTTAAGGAAAAGGTAAGCGCAATCATTGAAAAGGTTGGACTGACTGAATTTGCGAACACCAAGGTATCAAAGCTTTCAGGTGGTCAGAAGCAGAGGGTTGCTATTGCAAGAGCTCTTGCGAAGGAAACTCCGATAATAGTTGCAGACGAACCAACAGGAAACCTTGATAGTAAATCTGCACTTGGTATAGTCCAGCTTTTAAAGGATGTTGCTGAAGATCATCTCGTAATAGTTGTAACGCATAACTACGACCAATTTGAAGATTGTGCTAGCAGGAGAATAAAGCTCTCTGATGGTAGAATAATTGAAGATGAGGTTATTACTCCAAGGCGTGATGAGCACAAAATAGCTGCAGTTGAAACAAAACCGATGACTTGGGCTAACAAGTTCATTTTGGGGATTAGAAACACATTCAACATATTCCCCAAATTTTTGCTTCTTCTTCTTGTATTTTTATTCTTAAGTGCATCTGTGATATTTCAGTATGCAGGTATCAAGGCTAATAATGATGCATTTGAAGGCTTTGGGACCAATATGTTTTTCAGCAACAGCAGCGATAGGAGGGTGGTCATAAAGCATAGTGATAACTCACCTATGACTGAAAAAGACTATGATAAGCTAAAAGATACACCTCATTACAAAACTCTTTTTAAGGATGATATTATACTTGATGTTTCATTTTATTCCATTGATGATAATCCTTCTGAAGATGCTGAAACTAAAGATCAATATAATGTTTATATGCAGGTTCATCCCGCACCAATGTCAGAAATGCCTAAGAAATTGCTTGCAGGTGAAAAGCCGAAAGCTGATAACGAAGCTGTAATAGGACTTTACAGCATGACTCTCGATGAAGATGCGCTTAAAGGACAGGTTGGTAAAGAAGTTAAGCTCAGTGATAATGCAGGGGAAGAATATTCCGTTAAAGTTACAGGAGTATACTTTATTGACAAACAGAAGACAAATACTTCGGCTGTTGAAATAGATTTTGAGGGTGTTGGGAAGATTTTTCTAAGTGATTCAATCCTGTCTAAGGCTAGAGCATCTAAAATTGATAGCATATCTAAAACTGAAATACTTATAAACGGCAAAAAGTATCCGCTTGGAGCGGATGGCGGACAGTTTAATGTATATCCTAATGCTAATGTTGCAAAGGGATATGCGATTGTGCCCGAAGAAGTGGATGCACTTTATGAGAGTGGCTCTTCAAGATGGAGACAGCTTGTATATAATGTGAAAAACATATATTTCAAGGATACAACTACAGTTGTAAGTGTGGCTACATATACAAAGAATAATTATAAAAATTTGCTCGGCATAGACAAACCTTTTGAGGACATTTCGGGGAATATATACATAAATGATGAAGAGTACAATTCTCTGTTTATGAAGGAGAATTATCAGTCAACGGTGTATATAGATGAAAGAAAGAATGCAGATGAAGCCGTTTCATGGCTTAAGGATAATGGATATACCGTTGTTTCTCTTGCAAAGGCAAAGACCCAGTTCATAGATACCGATATTTTGAATATTGTTACGGTTCCTCTCAATGTCGCTATTGTGGTCGGAATCTTCTTCATCTGCTATTTTGTTATAAGGCTAATATTAAGGTCAAGAAGCACGTATTTTTCAACATTGAGACTAATATGCCTTGATATCAAGAGCATCAAGCAGATTTTGGATATAGAGCTTATCTTTATAATTAATATAGCGTACTTTATTTTGGTCGCATTTATAAGGTTAGTTCAAACTAAAGTTTTAAAGATTTCGTTCCTTGTAGAAATATTTGATTTTATAAAAATTCAGGATTACATCATTCTCTATGTAATTGTTGTGTGCTTGGCGTATATAATTTCGAGAAAATTCTCAAAGAAATTGTTTAAGAAATCCGCAATGAGCACATTTAGAGAGGAGGTGTAGTCATGATAAAATTAGAAAATGTAAATAAGTATTTTAATAGACTGAAAAAGAATGAAATCCATGTTATCGACAATACTTCGCTTGAGATAGATGGGCCAGGGCTTATTGCGATACTGGGGCCTTCAGGCTGTGGCAAGACAACACTTCTGAATGCAATTGGTGGTCTTGATAATGTAAGCACGGGAAAAATATTTGTAAATAATCAGAAGCTGACTGGTAGGACCGCCTGGACTAGGGACAAGATTAGAAATTTAAACATTGGATATATATTTCAAAACTATAACCTTGTTGATGAGATGTCTGTATTTGACAATGTAGCGCTTGTACTAAAGATGCAGGGCGTTAAGAACAAAGATGAAATCAAAGAGAAGGTTTACTATGCTCTTGAAATGGTAGGCATGTATCGCTATAGAAATAGATATGCCGACATGCTTTCCGGTGGTGAACGCCAAAGAGTAGGTATTGCTAGAGCGATAGTCAAGAATCCCGCCATTGTAATAGCCGATGAACCTACTGGTAACCTAGATAGCAGAAATACTCTTGAGGTAATGAATATAATCAAGACGATTTCTAAGACCAAACTGGTCATCATGGTTACTCACGAAGAGAAGCTTGCAAATTTCTATGCATCTCGAATAATCAGGCTAAAGGATGGAGCTGTAGTCTCAGACGATGTAAACACAAATGAACGTAACCTGGACTATAGAATAGACGACAAAATATATTTGGGTGAGATACAGAATCATGATTCATTCAATATGCAGGGCTCAAAGATAAATGTTTATCAGGAAGATGAGCAACTTGCAGACATGGATATCGTCATCAAGAATGGCAATGTATATATCAAGGTTAATGATAACAACTTAAGAACTGAAATTGTCGATGAACATTCTAGTGTAGAATTTATTGATGGTACATATAAAGAAATTTCAAAGGATGACTACAAGGATAAGGGCTATGATATGAGCGTACTTGAGGCTAAGAAGCCTCCGAGAAATGCATCAATTATTAACCTGTGGTCGATGATAGTTAAAGGCTTCAAACAGGTCTCTAATTATCCTGTGATGAAGAAGGTTCTGCTCGTAGGTTTCTTCATTTCCTCAATGTTTATTATGTACGCTATCTCAAACACTGCAGCTATTATGAATACTCCAGATGAAAGATTTGTGGACACCAATAAACATTATATAATTATCAACAACAAAAAGATGTCAGAGAAACAGTTCTCTGAACTTGAATCCATCGCTAACAATTTGGTCGCAAATAAAAAAGATGGAGATGTAAAAGGATATGTGATCCCTGGTAAGTCGATAATTAACATTCCGATAAGATATGATAATTTTTTACAGACCGGAGTGGAAATGGGAGAAAGCATCAAGACCTCTATTACGGATGTTAATACTCTCAGAAAGAAAGATTTAATTTCAGGTAAGTTGCCAGAAAATCCTTCTGAAGTAGTAGTTGACAAGCTGGCATTTAAGAGCCTTATTGAGGAGGGATTAGCAAAACAAGCAGGATATTTTAAAGCCTCCGACTTCATTGGAATGGACTTGAAATTAGGCGGAAATGTTACCCTTAAAATCACAGGAATCGTTGACAAATCTTCTCCTTCGATGTATGTAAATTCAGGCGAAATATATAACATTCTATATACTATGGGAAGTATGCCTCAGAAAAATGAAAAGCCTGATATGGAATCTAACGCTTCTGACAATAAGCTCATAACAAAAGAGTTGGCCGATAGAGTAGCTGATGATGCTCTTACACTCAAACGCGGTAGCTGGCCAGAAGGAGAGTATGAGACCGCAATCCCTTATGACAAGATTTACGATGTAAATATGGGATCGTTAGTTACACCAAAAGTTAATGGACAAAAATTGAAAGTCGTTGGCTTCTATACAGATGAATATAGCAGACCTATGTCGATAGTTTCTAAAGAAACACTTAAGAAGAAAATCGTATTTGAAGCAAATGGAGCATCTCTGTATGTACCTAAGCAGTCAGAGAAGGCTGAAACTATACAGACCTTAAAAGACGCTGGTTTCGATTGCTATGATGCATATAAGAGTTCTAAAGAAAAATATACGAATGAAGTTAAGAAAACAATGAAGACAGTACGTATAACCGGCTTAATTATTTTGGCTATTTCGCTCATAGAAATATACCTTATGATGAGAGCATCATTCCTATCAAGGATAAAGGAGGTTGGAATTTTCAGAGCTATTGGAGTCAAAAAAACAGATATTTACAAGATGTTCCTTGGTGAAGTGCTAGCAATTACAACCGTAGCAGGTATACCTGGGTTTGTTTTAATGGGCTATATTGTTCACAGGCTGAGTCTTATTAAGACCTTCCAGTACACCTTCCTCATGAATCCAACGGTTGCAATAGTTGCTGTAGCAATTATCTATGTTGCAAATATTTTGTTCGGACTTTTGCCAGTCGCTAAGGTACTGATGAAGACGCCTGCTGCAATTCTTGCAAGGACAGATGTAGACTAGATTTTGGAGGGATTATGGAATTTAATGAAGTGCAAGCAGTTAATCGTGCATATGAACTTCTTTCGGCTGAAGAAGCATGCAAGGGCCAGGCACATCATCTACGGATAATTAAAGATAAACTAGAAAAAGAGACATTGACTCTATCAATAATAGGGCAATTTAAAAGAGGAAAGAGTACTCTTGCGAATTACATTTTGGGTGATGATATTCTTCCAGTCGGAATTGTACCTATAACTTCAGCTGTTACGCGAGTGTATTACGGAGAAAAATCGGCAGAGGTTCACTTTTTTAACGGCGATGTCAAGCCTATAGATTTTGAAAATTTATCCGAATATATAAGCGAGCAGCAAAACAATAATAACAAGCTAGGTGTGTCCTCTGTAGTTATAAGGACACCATCAAAATTTCTCAAAAATGGCATAGAGTTTGTCGATACGCCGGGTGTCGGTTCTTTTCACAAGAATAACACAGAAGTAGCATATCAGTATATGAAGGAAAGTGACGGAGTAATATTCCTGCTTTCGGTTGACAGCCCCATAAACGAGATAGAAATTGAATTTCTTAAAGCGACAAAAGAGTTTGCTTCGAAGTTTTATTTTGCAGTCAATAAATCGGATTTAGTATCTGAAGTCGAGCTCGCACAATACATAGGATATTGCCAAGGTGTGCTCCAGCAAATAATGGGATATGACAAAGAGCCTGTTAAGATTTTTCCTGTTTCGGCAAAGACTGGGGATGGAATTAAAGAACTGACAACTTCGGTAAGCAAAGACCTAAAGAAAAATGCAAGAGCAATACTGGAACGTTCGTCAATTCTAAAATTAAGAGATATTATAGATGAGGCTATAGATCAGCTCAGATTCTATTGGAAAGCCATGAATATGGAGTACAAGGATCTTGATATCGCTTTTTCTTCTATTGACGAGTATATAGAAAAAATTAAAAAAGAAGCAGATCTACAGGACTCTAATTTTGAAATAAAATTCAATGAAATAAAGATAGAATTATCTGATAAAGTTCAAGAGTTTTTTGGCATTAGATATGTATATGAAATAGAAGAAACCTCACCTTTCAAACGCACAATGACAAAGCCTGAATTTGAGGAAAAAGTAAATGCTCTTGTTGATGATCTTAGGAATACACTTGATAGTATTTTGTTGTATAGAGAAGATAATGCTTACATTGTAGTGAGAAGGATAGCAAATATAAATTTACTTTCAAATAGACTTAGAGAGATTAAGAGACAGATAAATGAGAATCTTGAAGGAAGGTCATAGAGGGAATTAAAATGTACAGTTCATCCAATTTCAGTTTATTTTCAGTTGGGAAAAGTAAATATTGCTTCAAAAAAATAACAGCAATATTGCTTTCGATTTTTGTTGTTTTTTCATTTACATCAGTCTTATTTACAACTGAGTATGCATACGGTGAATCTAAGAAACAAAATGACGCAAGGGAAGCAGACTCAAATACAAAAATACAAGAAGTATACAAACATTTTGACGGATTGCATAGCTTTATTGTAGGAAATCCAGAGACCGGCGAAATTTATTTTGGTGACAAAACTACAAAAAAGGTACCGATTGCAAGTATATCTAAACTAATGACATATCTTCTTGTTATGGAAGCCATCGACAATGGAGAGATAAGTCAAAGTGGGAATGTAGTTATATCAAAGGAAGCTGAAGAGACAAGTTATTCATATGGAGTGATTGGGCTAAGGGAAGGAATGAAGACTCCAATTTCTGATTTAATAGAAGCCATACTTATTCCATCAAGTAATGAAGCCGCTGTTGCACTAGCTTGCCATGTATCGGGCTCAGAAGCTGAATTTGTAAATCTTATGAATAAGAGAGCAAAAGAACTGGGATTGAAAAATACCCATTTTTATACTGCAAGCGGTCTGCCTACTAATCTTGAAGAAGATGAAAATATGTTGCCATCTCAATATCTTGAGATAGAAAACCATTCTTCGGCTGAGGATCTATTTAAACTTGCAAGTTTTATACTAAAAAAATATCCTGAGATAACGAAGATTACATCTAAGAAAAATATCACTCTTGATCAATTTTATTTTACTTCAAGAAACACAAATGGACTACTTCAAAAAGATGACAGAGTTGATGGGCTAAAAACGGGATATACAAGCGGTGCTGGACGATGTTTAATATGTACAAGAACTGAGGAACCAGATTTTAACGATGGTCCTAAAAACATGAGAACTATGGTTGTTCTGATGGGCGCCAGCAGTGTGCAGGAGAGGGATGAAAAAATAGAGGAACTTTTGAATATCGGTGAGGGGTTCTTTCAAGCTAGGCAAAGACATATTATTGCACCGATGTCGAGCTTAAAGATTCCTGGGAATATTACACCGATGTCACCTAAAGAGAAGAAAGAAGAAAATAAAAAATCTTTTATTATCAAAATAGTTGAGTTTGCGGTTTCAATAGTAATTGCAATTATTTTGTTGATATTGCTACTTAGATATATAATAAGGAGACGTAGGCGAAATCGAAGGCTTATAATGAGCAAGAAAAGATATCGTAAGCGTAGCAATATTAAATTTTAAATGCTAATAAAGATATCCAAATAAAATATATTTAAAGAATGTGTGATAAAATAAACAATTTCTTCAAGAATGCTAGATTTTTATCAAGAAGATTGTTATAATAGATAAGGATTTACTTAAATTAACCGTTAATATTATGATAGAAAGGTGATTTGGAAAATGATTAACAAAATGATGACTGCGGATGAAGCAGTTGCAGGTGTTAAAGACGGCATGACCATAATGGTTGGCGGCTTCCTGGCAACTGGATCTCCGGAAATCCTAATGGATGCACTAGTGAGAAAAGGTGTAAAGCACCTTACTGTAATTGCAAATGATGGCGGACTTGATGTTGGTCAGTATGGTGCAAGGACAGCTAGAGGTGTTGGAAAGTTACTTGAAAATCACATGGTTGACCACATCATAGCTTCTCACCTGGGAGTTAACCCTAAACTGAATGAGCAGTTTGCTGACGGTTCTCTTAAATATACACTTGTTCCTCAGGGAACTCTTGCTGAGAAAATTAGGGCTGCCAATTATGGTCTTGGCGGAGTAATAACTCCAACAGGTATTGGTACTCCTATGGAATTTGAAAAAGATGAACTTGGTAGAGATAAGATTACCATGGAGATAGATGGTGTTAAGTACCTAGTAGAGAGACCTCTAAAGGCTGACTATGCGTTCATCAGAGCATCTGTATGCGACAAGTTTGGTAACTTCGTTTGCTCAAAGGCTACCAAGAACTTTAACTACGTTATGGCTGGAGCTGCTGATAAGGTAATTGTTGCAACTGAAGAACTAGTTGAAATCGGTTCAGGAGATCCTGATAGGTTTACAGTTGCTGGCGTTCTTGTAGATGGCATTGTGGAAGGAGAAAAGAAATGGCAGATATAAAGGAAAGAATTGCCAGAAGAACAGCTAAAGAGCTGAGAAATGGCGAATTGGTAAACCTTGGAATTGGACTTCCAACTATGGTTGGATCTTTCGTTCCTGAAGATATCATTATTACACTTCACTCTGAAAACGGTTTTGCAGGTCTTGATTCTGTCCCAGAAGAGGGCAAAGAAGACGTTGATATCATTAACTCAGGTGGACAGTATGTAACAGTTCTTCCAAGAGTTAACTACTTTGATACAGCTACAAGCTTCGGTATTGTAAGAGGCGGACACGTTGACGTTACAGTACTTGGTGCTATGCAGGTTGCTCAAAACGGAGACCTTGCTAACTGGATTATCCCTGGTAAGAAGGTTGCCGGTATGGGTGGTGCAATGGACCTTGTAGTAGGTGCAAGAGAAGTTATCATTGCAATGACTCATACTCAGAAGGGTAACCACAAAATCCTTAAGGAATGCACACTTCCTCTTACAGCTGAAAAAGTTGTTGATATGATCATCACAGAGATGGCTGTTATGAAGGTAACTGATAAGGGTATAGAAGTTATCGAACTTCATCCTGATTTCACTAAGGAGCAGGTTCAGGAAGCAACTGGATGCGAACTAATCTGGAGCCCTGATCTAAAACCATATCAGGAAGACTAATTTATTTAGATCTTGAATAATTCGCATTTATTTTGCGAAAATATATGAGAACAAAATAATGCCCCGAGCCGGCATATCATAATCCTAGCAGCAATGTCTTTCATTGAACTCGGATTTTAAGAAGTTGATATGCGGCTATCGGGGTGTTTTGATTATTGATATAAGGCTTTTAGTGGAGGGGTTATTAAGAGCATGATTTCCTATAGAATATCATTATAACTTTCTTTAACTGATTTAATGAACTCTTTCAAATCCTTAATATTTCCAAAGGTTACTTGAGCTGATATCTTGTTACCGCCACCTTTGCCACCCAGATTCAGGGCTAAGTTTTTTACAATATCACCACAGTTGATAGATGAGTCTTTAGATGTGATGATTAGAGCAAATTTTGCATCATGATTGACTAGGATAATCAGTTTTGAGTCTGCAATTTTTATTAAATCTTTGCTCATTGCTTGCAGAAGCTTAGGATTTAAACCATCTAGTGTCTCAATGTGTATTTGAGAAGCGGATTTTTCTAAACGTTCTTTAATATTTTCAGTTTTGCTCGCGATAACTGACTTTTCGAGCAAAAATAGCCTATTTCTTATTTCTTGATTTTTTGCTTCCATAGATTCAAACTTCTCAAGCAGATCTTCTTGACCAGCCGAAAGTTTGTTTGATATCTCTGTCATAGCATTATATTGTGACTGATATTTTTTCAATGCTCGCTCTCCAGCTTCGAAGTAAATGCGAGTCATGCCTTTGTTTTGTTCTAGTTTGTAAATTTTCAACATGCCGACCTGACCTGAAAATGCAGGATGAGTTCCGCAACATGCCACAGCATCTGAAGGATTATCAAAACTTCCTATACGGACAATTGTAATATCGGATTCAAGTTTTAATTCCTTTCTAAGGGGTTCTTTAGAAGCTTCTTCTTTGCTATCATAGTGCGTGCTTATCACGGGCAAGTTTTGCCATATAACACTATTCGTTTCAAGCTCCGCAGCCTCTGCCATCGACCAGTTAATCCTATTATACTGGCTATTCTCAAGACTGATATCTATTGTCATATAGTCATCGCCCATATGAAAACCGCGGTTAATTCCCTTATACATTTTATACAATATACCGCTCAGGATGTGTTCACCACAGTGTCTTTGCATATTATCAAATCTATGAGCCCAGTTAATCTCCTGCAAAACAGCATCTCCTATTTTAAAATCAAAGCTATCTATATATGCATTATCTGAGGCTTGGGGAACATTATCTTTAACATTCTCAATTTTATGATAAATTTCATCATCGTGTTCACTGACATCGATGATTTTATATTTCTTATCATTTATAGATATAATACCGACATCCGAGCTTTGACCACCACCAGTTGGAAAGAATATAGTTTCTTTAAATGTAAGTAAAATATTTTCTTGATCACGGAAGACTCCTGAAATGTGAGAAACAAGGTCTTTTTTGTAAACATCCTCTTTATAAACTCTTATTGTTTTCATAATCTCTCCTATTTTCAGTTGCAGAGTTTGCAGCGTAAAAGTGCATAGATAATTTTTTAAAAAACATGTGGATAACTCCATGAAAGAATTTGATTGCTAAGCCCATAAACATTGGTATTTCAACAATATTCATGGTTCAAATTGTCCACATCATCTTGTTAATAAGTTTATGTACAATTCTGTAAAAATGTATGTAAGCACGATTTTTCAATGGATTTGATTTGGACATCTTACATATATTTCAATTGTAGTTTACATAATTTTTAAACGAATGAATATAAACACATAATAGACAACGAGGAAAATATTTATTATTTGCTTATATTCTCAGCATAGTCAATAAAATGATTTTGTTCGCTTAGAATATAATCATATAGAAGAGGATTTTCATAAATCTCTTTGTGTATGACCTGAGCGTGTTTGCCAAATTTTGAATTGAATATATCGTGCTCAAGCAGGCCGAGATACTCAGCTGAAGGCGCCATCAGCACAAGCTCATCTTTGCCATTGTAAAAATATGCCCCATAAAAATCATTGAGCATAGAATAATTTTCAGAATTTACGTGTGAATTATCAGGCTTATACAAAATAAATAAAGTACCTTTGCCTTCTTTTCTCTCTGTACTCCAATTTAGCATGAAAGTCGAGTTTTGATTGAATTTTTCAAATTCCTCATCCACCGTCATAACGGAAATATGTTCTGTCCTTCGCAGCATTACCGCAGCTTCGACCGTTGAAATCGGAAAAGCTGAAATTTTTTTTATTTTTTTTATTCGCAACTGATCCATCTGTATATGGCAGACGGTGAGATAGTATACATCTTTTGCTTCTATAAGTGATTCACATGAGAACGAATCTGCCTCTTCAAGGGCAACTATTTTGTTGTTGTATAATACGGAGCGCGGTATGCGTGGGAATGCATCTGAAATGTCCGGCTTGGTCGAAAGCACAGCGGCTGCTTCGATATCTTTTGCAAACATTCTCATAACAAAATAGTTGATTGCCTCATAAGGTGTCGACACAGGTGTACACTGCTTGCTGTCGAGAATGTACATTTCGGGATCAGTAAAAATAACGGTAGGCCTGAGAAGGTCAATATATTCATCTACAGGGGTTGGAATATTGTAGCCATTCTTAAGGGCTCGATTTGAATACTTTTGAAGGAGCCACATTGCTTCTCTAAGTGAAATTTCAACAAGTCTTGCTCCGAGACCACCTACATAGGTACGTTGAATATCATAGAATGTATCGTCCTCTTCACCGAGGAGGCTGTCATATCTTTCAAGGCCGTAGTCCTCAACATCTATGTAGAAGAATTGATGAAAGTGTTTTTTGAATTTGTTATCGGGTAAATCCCATGTTATACCAATAGAGAGAACACCCATGAGGCGAGTATCGGTCACATATGCTGAGCGAAATACTTTGTTGCCGGTTTTGTATGATTCGATGGCTCCACCATCCAGGGTCTCAATCTGAATCATAGATTTAGATATGGTTTTTTTGTTAGTGGAAACTGTAAGATTTTTGTTTTTACTATTACTCATGATAAGTCGCAACACCTCATATATTTTAGAACAATGAAATATTTATAATTTTTCTTAATTATCGCACATATCTGCACTACTTGCAATCAGTATGTTTAGTTCAAGTTCTATTCTAGATATATTAGTACAAAAACACGTTGACAAAAGTATTTGAAAGAAATATAATGTAAGTATAAATAAACGATGGAGGTAATTATTATGAAGTTTACCAAATATCTGAACTCTTGGCTTCAATTACTGGGCTTGATATATCTTCTCGATTTAGTATGGAGTTCTGCCTCTTTTAATCCTATTGCTAACATTGTTATAGCAACAGTTCTTGTATTTATAACTTTCCTCGCAGATGCATGGAAGATGTATAGCCAAAAGAAATCTGCAGGTGCAGATGCTTCTAAAAGTTGAATTTTTAAATCATTAATAAATAAGATATAGTAAGTTCATGTTAATTTTAAACGATTTTAATTCTATTTTTAACCATAGTCGCCGGTGTAATTTCTAAAAAATTTACTCTGGCGATTTTCTTATAACTCCGGAGATTTTATTATTCTCCAGATTACTCTAGCGATTTTCTTATATCAATATTGACTTTTAGACATGTCAGTGTATAATTGAGACATACCTTATCAAGAGTGGCGGAGGGAATAGGCCCTGTGATGCCCGGCAACCCTAAGGCGGATGTTCATTTAGCAGTTTTAACACGACCTTAAAAACTCCATCTTAAAGGTGCTAATTCCTACAGAGCATTGCTTTGAAAGATGAGGATTGATAGAAAAATCAACCTCTCTTAGCTATGCAAGGAGAGTTTTTTATTTTAGTTTTCAGCAAAGCTTGACACACTATTCCATTCAAACAAAATATTTGTGGGATATCACTCCTATTTTGTACTTGTGAAGCTTGGACTTGCTGAAATATTTCAAAGAAAGGAAGAAAAATGAAAAGATTATTTACATCAGAATCGGTTACAGAAGGTCATCCTGACAAGGTTTGCGATCAGATTTCGGATGCAGTAGTTGATGCTATAATGGATAAGGACCCAACTGGAAGGGTTGCGTGCGAAACAACGGTAAATACCGGATATGCAATGCTTATGGGAGAAATCACTACAAATTGTTACATTGATATCCCTAAGATTGCAAGAGCAGTTATCTGTGACATAGGATATGACAATGCAGAATATGGATTCGACGGCAATACATGTGCAGTTCTAACATCAATAGACGAGCAGTCCTCTGATATCGCAATGGGAGTTGACAAGGCACTTGAATACAAGGATGGAGAACTTAAGAGTGAAGATGAGACTAAGGTAGGTCACGAGAGTCTAGATACGGGTGCTGGAGATCAGGGAATGATGTTCGGATATGCTTGTAATGAGACTGAGGAACTTATGCCAATGCCAATCGCGCTTGCTAATAAACTTGCAAGACAGCTAACTAAGGTTAGGAAAGATGGAACTCTGACATATCTAAGACCTGACGGCAAAACACAGGTAACAATTGAATATGATGACGACAAGGTTGTTAGAGTCGATGCAATTGTAGTCAGTGCTCAGCATAATCCGGATGTAACGCAGGAGCAAATCCGAAAAGACATAATCGAGCACGTAATCAAACCGATAATTCCAGCAGAGCTTCTTGATGATGCAACAAAATATTTTGTTAATCCAACGGGTCGCTTCGTAATAGGTGGACCACATGGCGATTCTGGATTGACTGGTAGAAAAATAATAGTTGATACATACGGAGGATGTGCAAGGCATGGAGGCGGTGCATTCTCTGGGAAGGATCCTACAAAGGTTGATAGGTCAGCAAGTTATGCAGCAAGATATGTTGCGAAAAACATTGTGGCTGCCGGTCTTGCAGATAAGTGTGAAATCCAGCTCGCTTATGCGATAGGTGTAGCAAGACCTGTAAGTGTATCAGTTGAATGCTTTGGCACTGAGAAGATTGCCGAGGATAGGATAGTTGAAATAATAAACGAAGTGTTTGATTTGAGACCGGCTTCTATAATTAGAGATTTAGATTTAAGAAAGCCTATTTACAGGCAGGTTGCAGGCAGTGGACATTTCGGTAGAACAGATATAGATTTAACATGGGAGAGAACTGATAAGGTAGATATTATCAGAGAAAAAGCAGGTTTATAATGGAGGTAGATATTTGGAAACAAATCAGATTTTAACAGTTGTTGTATTTTTTCTTGTGATGATAGCTATAATGTCGGAGAAAATTCACAGGACTGCAGCGGCTCTTGCCGGTGCGATGGCGTTGTTTTTCTTACATATTCTTGATGTTGAAAAAGCAATTGAATATGTCGATTTTAATACTATTGGCGTCCTTGTAGGAATGATGATTTTTGTATCTGGTGTTAAGAGATCTGGATTGTTTGAATACATTGCAATCAAAGCAGCTAAACTTGCAAAGGGGGATCCTTGGAAAATCATGGTCAGTTTCATGGTTTTGACAGCTGTTTTGTCTGCATTCCTAGATAACGTTACAACAGTTTTGCTCGTAGGTCCTATGACTATTGCAATTTGTCAGGTGCTTGAACTTGATCCTGTTCCATTCTTAATGACTCAGATAATGAGTTCAAATATTGGAGGTACAGGTACACTCATAGGTGACCCTCCAAATATTATGATAGGCAGTGCGGCGGATTTAAATTTTATAGATTTTCTAGCGAATACAGGAGTAGTTGCTGTAGTAATAATGGCTGTTATCATATTGATGTTCAGATTCTTCTACGGTCGTAATCTCGGGGCGAGTGATGAAGCAATCCAAAAAGTCATGAATATGGATGAAGAAAAGGCAATTGAAGATATAGGATTGCTAAGAAAAAGCCTTATAATTATCATTCTCGTTCTATTTGGATTCATGTTCCACGGACTTCTTGGAATTGAGTCCTCAGTAGTTGCACTTACGGCTGCTACAGCAATGATGATCTTTGGAAAAATCAATGTTGAACACATAATAGTAGATGCGGAGTGGGGTACAATCCTCTTCTTTGTAGGACTTTTCATTGTAGTTGGAGGCATGGTTGAAACTGGGGTGATAAAGAGTTTTGCGAATGAACTCATTGCTTTCACGGACGGTAATGTTATGCTTACAATGCTCGTACTGCTTTGGGGCTCGGCTATTTTGTCATCATTCCTGGATAATATTCCGTTTGTAGCTACTATGATACCGATGATTATTGCAATGGGAAATGATGGTATTGACACCGTTCCACTTTGGTGGGCAATTTCTCTTGGCGCGTGCCTGGGTGGCAATGGAACACTTATCGGGGCTTCGGCGAATGTGGTACTTGCAGGTATCAGTAATAAACAGGGCTATCCTATAACCTTCAGGAGTTTTATGAAAGTGGGTATGCCTGTAATGATTATTTCAATGATTGTTTCGTCGGCATTTATGTTGCTCAGATATTGATGTTTATTATATGTAAATGTTGTTATTTTTGTATGGATGTTGGCAAGGATGTTAGTGAAATTAATTTAAAAGTTAGAAAAATTCAAGGTTAAAAAGAGGTTTAAAAATGTTTAATGATACTTTTAACGATGACATGATAAATATTGTCTTAAGACAAGCAGGTGCGGATTCAATAAAGACACATCTTGCTCACATAAACATTGTCACCTTCCAGATTGCACCCGATGTTAAGGTTATGTATGTTTATGAAATAAAGGAGAATGGGGAAATCTATCTCGAGAGAACCAGTCCATACCCTATGCTTCTTGGACGAATGTTCGATGAATCAGCTTTGGTAGATATAATTAAGAATGATGTAGCAAGTTTTAAAAACGCTTATAATAGTAGAAACTACGACTCTTATCTTCAGCTTGTTAAAAGTCACATCAGGTTCCAGCTTGCTGCGGAGGATTTATTTATGAAGCATAACGTGGACGCGGATGATTTGGATGATCTCCATAGCACATACGAGAGACTGCACCAACAACTTGAGGAAGTGAAGTCAAGATCAGAAAAGATAGAACTTGAAAAATAATTTAAGGAATAACGTAATTTAAGGAGTAACATAATAAATGGATATTAAAGTTGCAAAATTCGGCGGATCATCTGTTGCAGACAGCATACAGATAATTAAAACGAGAGATATAATTCTCCAGGATGAGGGGCGAAATTATATAATCGTATCTGCACCTGGCAAGAGATACGAAGGTGACAACAAAATAACGGACTTGCTTTACCTCTGCAAGACGCATATGGACCACAATCTGCCGTGGGAGCAGCTTTTTGAAGTAATTGTAGATCGCTATGTAGCAGTCGCTCACAAGCTTGGAGTTGACGGCGTGCTCGATGAACATTTTGATATAATCAGGCAAAAGATAAATGAGGGTTCTTCTACTGAGTATATCGTTAGTCGTGGAGAATATCTAAACGCTGTTATGATTGCAGCCTACCTAGGATATGATTTTGTTGATTCTGCCGGCCTTATTTTGTTTGACGATAAGGGTAAACTTTTGCACGATGCGACGGATGCCGCATTATCGGAAGAATTGTCAAAGCACAAAACAGCTGTAATACCTGGATTTTACGGCTCCGAGAAGGGCAGCACGAGGATAAGAACTTTTTCTCGTGGAGGATCTGACATTACAGGGGCTCTTGTTGCGAAGGCAATAGAGGCATCCGTTTATGAGAACTGGACAGACGTGTCAGGCTTCTTGATGGCTGATCCTAGAATTGTAGAAAATCCAAAGCCGATAGATTCAATATCTTATAAGGAACTTAGAGAACTTTCCTATATGGGAGCATCTGTTTTGCACGAGGATGCTATTTATCCAGCGCGTGTTGCCAATATTCCTATAAATATTAGAAACACGAATGTTCCAAAAGATAAGGGGACATTCATTACAGCTCATCACGATCCAAACTCAAACAGAATAATCACGGGCATAGCAGGATCTAAAGATTTCACAGTTATTGCTCTGTATAAGAATATGATGAGTACGGGCCGTGGATTTGTTCGTAGATTACTCAGCATACTAGAGGATCTTGATGTCAACTTTGAGCACCTTCCGAGCGGAATTGATACCATGTCAGTCGTGCTTTCAAATGCTTCTTTGGGCGATAAACTTGATGAGGTCATTAGTCAAATCAAGATTCAACTTGAACCAGATAATATAGAAGTGTTCCAAAATATTGCTCTTATTGCGACGGTTGGACAGGGAATGACGTCGAACATAGGTGTTTCTGCGAGGTTGTTTACTGCACTTGCAGAGGCTGATGTAAACGTAAGAATGATAGACCAAGGTTCTTCAGAGATGAATATAATAATCGGAGTGGAAAACAATCAGATGGGCGATGCAATAAGAGCCATCTATGGTGCTTTTGAAGATGAGGAAATCTGATAGATTAAGGTAGTTTTGCATGAAGATACTTATAATTGAAGATGACAGAACAATTAGAGAGTACCTTGGCAGGGAACTTGTAAACTGGGGTTATGAAGTTTTTTTACAAGAAAACTTTCAAAATCCCATAGAAGATTTTGATAAGATTAAGCCTGACTTAGTTTTGCTTGATGTTATACTTCCAAGCAGGAATGGATATTTTTGGTGTCAAGAAATAAGAAAAATTTCGAACGTTCCCATAGTCTTCATTTCTTCTAAGAACGAAGCTCTGGATATTGTAACCGGCATGCAAGCCGGCGGAGATAATTATATTACCAAGCCGTTTGATCTATATGTTGTTAGAGCCAAAGTTGAAGCAATTCTACGAAGAACTTATGATTTTTCGGATACAAAAAAATATGACTTCATATCACAGGATTATGGTCGCATCGAACTAGATTCTAGCAGGGGACTTTTTCTATGTGCAGAAGGACAGATTGATCTTACGAAAACTGAGATAATGATTTTGCAAGAACTTATAAATGCACAAGGTGGATTCGTTTCGCGTCAGGCTATTATTGAAGTCTGCTGGCAGGGCGAAGATTTTATCGATGATAACACCCTTGCTGTCAATGTTGCGAGACTGAGAAAGAAACTGAATAATATGGGTCTTGAAAATCTTATTATTACCAAAAAAGGTGTAGGTTATGGACTCAGGTAGTAAAAATCTAAGAGAATACATATATTTTTTTATAAAATCTGTATTGCCTTTCGCCATGGGCGGAGGCATATTTTTAATAATTCTCCTATTTCTAATGAAATTCATGTCAAAGAAAGCAGACTTAATCGTATTAGCTTCTGAGATATTTTTGATAATATTTATATTTTATTGTATATACATGCTAATGAAGATTAAGCGCAGGAAGAGTCTGGAGAATCAATATGCTGAACTTAGCCAGAAATATCAACAGAAAGTAAACGATATGGCCGAACTTAAGGCTGATATTCTTGATTTCTTCCTAATATGGGTACATCAAATTAAAACACCTATTGCGGCTTCGAAGCTTTTGTTATCCTCAACCAATAAATTAGGGGAAAATATCAGCGCATCGAATTTGAGCATAGATGAGAAGCAGCAGCTGAGAGCAGAAGTGCTGCAAATTGAAAAGTATTCAGATATGGCACTCGGATATCTTAAACTTTCAAATGATGACACAGAGATTTTTGTAGATTCTGTAGATTTAAATCAAATTATTAAAAATCTACTCAAAAAGTATGCTGTTTTGTTTATCAACGAAGATATAAATGTGCAATACGCAGAAATAGAAAGAAATGTAATAAGTGATTCCAATTGGCTCACGCTTGCAATTGAGCAGTTAATATCAAATGCAGCAAAGTATTCTAAGGGTGAATCGGTAAAAATTTATTTTTGCGATGAGGAGAATTCTCTTGTAATCCAGGATACTGGAATTGGAATACCTGAATCTGATCTGCCTAAAATTTTTGACAGAGGATATTCAGGATTCAATGGCAGGGGGTATAGAAATTCTACGGGAGTAGGCCTATATCTTGCTAAGAAAATCCTCGATAGACTTGGATGCAGTATTCACGTAGAATCCAAGCAGGGTATTGGAAGTGAATTTAGCATATTTTTTCCTAGGAATATATTATAAACCGAAAAGTATAGACTGACCCCATACTTACGAAAATGTAAGATATGGGGTGTTTTTTGTAAGGTTAAATAAATGCAAGCCTTTAAATAAGATATTATAATTTAGATATAGTTCGATTGAGGAGGAAAATTTATAATGGCAATGTTAGAAGTAAAAAATCTTACAAAAATATATTCAAAGGGAACAGGAAGCCAGACTGTAGCTCTGAATGGAATAAATTTCTCGCTTGAAGAGGGAGAGTTTGTTGCAATAATGGGAGAGTCAGGTTCAGGAAAAACTACACTTTTAAATATGGTTTCAACCCTCGATAATCCTACCGAAGGGGAAGTATACATAGGTGGAAATAATATAGGACAATTCAAAAATAATGAGCTTGCATCGTTTAGGAGAAATGAACTCGGATTTGTGTTTCAAGATTTTAATTTGCTAGATACCTTTAACACAAAGGACAATATTTTGTTGCCCCTTGTTTTGTCGGGATATTCGTATGACAAAATGGAGAAAAAGCTCATGCCACTCTCGGAGGCACTTGGAATTGAAACTCTACTAAATAAATTCCCATACGAAATTTCGGGTGGACAAAAGCAAAGGGTCGCTATAGCTAGAGCAATGATTACAAACCCTAAACTTATTCTCGCAGATGAGCCAACGGGTGCACTGGATTCAGGGTCGGCAGATATGATAATGAAGACATTTGAAAAAATCAATAATTCAGGACAAACCATAATGGTGGTAACACATTCAGTTCGAGCAGCATCCTTTGCAAATAGAGTTTTGTTTATCAAAGATGGTAAAGTCTATAACGAAATATATAAAGGTGAGAAAAGCAATAATGAGTTTATGGAAACAATCGGCAAGACCCAGTTCATGATGCGAGGTGCAGACTATGAAAAATAAATTAAAAAGGAGGATAGCATGGAGGAACGTAGTATCCTATAAACAATTATTGTTACCATTTATCTTCACTTCGGGCATTATGGGGATGTTGTTCTTTATAGGAGCATCATTACTTGATAATAAATTTGTCCAAGAGAGAAATGCAAACATGATTAGCATAATGAGCCTTGCAGTTACCCTTGTTGGCATCTTCGCGGTGATTTTTATCACATATTGCAATCGACTAATCAGCAAGACAAGGAGCAAGGAAATCGCCTTGTATGAAATTTTAGGCATGGAGAAAAAACACATAAACGCTATAATGTTTATAGAACAAAATATATGTTTCCTCGCAATATCTATTCTCTCAATTGCTGGTGGGAGGATCTTTGGCAAGGCACTCTTCTTAATTTTTAACAAAATAACAGGCAGCCAGGGTGTTCCTCTTATGGAGTATCCTTTAACAATGAAACCCGTTCTACTCACAATCGCTGTGATTGGAATATCGTATCTAATTATAGCGATAAACGGAATAGGTAAAATTTATCGTTCCTCACCTATTGAGCTTATGTCAAGCAAGCACAAAAGAGAGGGCGAACCCAAGAATAGATATATCCTTCTAGTAATTGGTGCATTATTCTTGGGAGGCGGATATTTTGCAGCTTTAACTACGAAGGGCACATTGGATGCCATAACAATATTTTTCTTCGCAGCCATAGCTGTGGTAATTGGAACATACTTGCTATTTATAAGCCTTGGGTCTATAGTTTTGAAGGCCCTAAGACGAAATAAAAAATTCTATTATAAGGCTGAAAACTTTCTTTCAATATCCGGAATGCTACATAGAATAAATAGTAATGGCCTGAGCCTTGGCAGTATAGCGCTCCTAAGCACCATGATAATACTGACCTTAACAATTACTGCATCAGCATATGTTCAGACAGACAGGCTAATAGATCAGCTTGTTGATGATGATTACAATGTAGATTATTTTATGAATGAGTCTCATAAAGACTATGATAATTACGCATTGTTTGAAAAGGAACTGAAAAATAAAATTGAATCGACTACAATTGGTAATGAAGAGATAAAGGGGCTAAAGGTGTACCAATACTATATGAATGGTTTTACTTTGGAGAAGGGTGCACTTAAGCATGACTATAAAAAGAATCCTTCTATGGGTGATATATATGTTGTGTCTTTTATGACTGTAAGAGACTACAATAATAGAGCCGGAACAAATTACAAATTGGGCAAAAATGAAATTATAATAGCTGATGCAAAGACGGATCTAGCAAGTGCGAAAAATTTAGTTATTGCTACCAAGAAATATAAAGTCATAGATCATGCAAAAGAAGGCACCAAGGAAACATTAATTCTTCAGGGTCAGGCCATTGTAGTTCCGGATGAAGATGATCTCTTTAAAATAGTTAACTATTATAATAAGGACTATAATGTAAAAAGTGGGCAAACAACATCAGATTTATACCATATTTCGGCGGCGTGGCATGTTGATAATATGAAAACTGATTACAGCCAAAGGGTCAAGACCGCTTTCGAATCAGAAGGTGAAAAATTTAGTTATGAAACAAGAGAGGAAAAGCGAGATTTTCTTATGCAGATTAATGGAGGTTTTTTCTTTATAGGGATGCTGATGGGAACCATTTTCTTGATCGGAGCCATTATGATAATTTACTATAAACAAATTTCGGAAGCATTTGAGGATAGAAATAGGTATCAGATAATGGCTAAGGTAGGTCTCCCGGAGAAAATTGTCAAACGTACCACTAGAAAACAAATTTTGTGGTTATTCTTCTTGCCTCTTGCTGTTGCAGTTATACACTGTGCTGTAGCAAGCAAGATAGTATTCCAGCTTATGGCACTCTTTGCAGTAACGGATGTTTGGTTCTTTGTGGGAAATTTACTGACTGTGATTGCAGTGTTTGCAGCGATATATTTGATTATATTTATCATGACATCAAAAGTTTATCATAGGATTATTTCTTAATTGAATAAGAGTGAAAGAGAAAAAGACTGCAATTTTGCAGTCTTTTATTTTGAAAATTCGGGGTATAAATTCTCTACATATTGTGATAGAATATTTTCGTAACAACGACATATTGTGAAGATGCATTAATATAATAATTTAAACGGAGTTGAATTGATGAAGACAATTATTAAGAGAAACTTAACAGAGGTGCCTTATGATGCAGAGAAGATTAGAGTTGCAATACGCAAGTCTTTTGTATCTGTGGGAGAGGAATGTGACAGTGAAAGGTTAGATAGCTTAATTGAGCAGATTGAAATGAGATTTCATGGTGTTGAGATGGCTGAGGTTGAAGAAATTCAGGATGCCGTTGAAGTTATACTCATGAAAAACGACTGCTACAATGTCGCAAGAAGCTATATTTTGTACAGGGAAAAGAGGACATCTCTAAGACGAATCAGAACCAAATTAATTAAGGATATCGGAGATGAAGAAATTGAAGATGTTCTACATAAGATTCAGCGAGATTTTCAGGATTATGATTTATCACGCTTAAGAGCTAAGTATATTGCAATGAACAAGGACGAAATGGACCTTGATAGCAGGCTTAAACTACTTACCAAATCCGCCGAGGAGCTCACTTCTCAGGAGGAGCCAAATTGGGAAAAGATTGCAGGGCGTATTCTCAGTTATGTTTTTCATCGGGAACTTAGAGAGACTGAAGATAATCTAGGCATTAGTGGTTTCTATAACAAAATCAAATATCTAACTGATGAAGGACTTTATGGCCAATATATTTTAGAGAACTATGATAAGAACGAAATCGACCAAATCGAGGAGAAATTGGATAATAGCCGAAACGATTTGTTCACATATTCAGGTCTGGATCTTTTGATACATAGGTATATAATCCATAACCATAGCCATGTGTCACTTGAATCTCCGCAAGAGATGTTTATGGGCGTTGCGATGCATCTGGCCATGGGTGAAAAAGAAGACAGATTATTTTGGGTAGAAAAATTCTATGATATCTTGAGCTTGCAGAAGGTTACTATGGCAACACCTACGCTTTCGAATGCGAGGAAGCCGTACAATCAGTTATCAAGCTGCTTTATCGACACTGTGCCTGACTCACTTGAAGGGATCTATCACAGCATTTCTCAGTTCGCTGAGGTTTCAAAACTCGGTGGAGGAATGGGGATGTACTTCGGCAAGGTTAGATCAAGAGGCGGCAAAATAAGGGGCTTTGAAGGTGCAAGTGGCGGTGTGATAAGGTGGATTAGGCTAGTAAACGATACTGCTGTTGCGGTCGATCAGCTCGGAATGAGGCAGGGAGCAGTCGCTGTTTACCTGGATGCATGGCATAAGGACCTGCCAGAATTCTTGCAACTTAGAACAAACAACGGCGATGACCGAATGAAGGCTCATGACGTATTTCCTGCGGTTTGCTATCCAGACTTGTTTTGGAAGATGGCGAAGGAAAACCTTGACCAAGATTGGTACCTAATGGACCCTCACGATATCCTCACTACAAAGGGGTATTCTCTTGAAGATTCTTATGGTGAGGAATGGGAAGAAAAATATTTGGACTGTGTCAACGACTCAAGAATTTCAAAAAGAGCTATAAATCTAAAGGAATTAGTAAGGCTTATTCTAAAATCTGCGGTTGAAACCGGCACCCCGTTCGCATTCTATAGGGATACCGTAAATAGGGCTAATCCTAACAAACATCAGGGCATGATATATTGCTCAAATCTGTGCACAGAAATTGCACAAAACATGAGTGAAACTGAATTTATAAGCAAAACTATAACTACTGAAGACGGCGATCAAGTAGTAGTTCAGACAACGAAGCCAGGAGATTTTGTCGTTTGCAATCTCGCATCGCTCTGCCTAGGACACATTGATGTTAGCGACAAGGAAGAACTCGAAGATGTAACAGCAACCACTGTGAGAGCACTTGATAACGTAATTGACTTGAACCTCTATCCAGTGCCATACGCTGAAATCACAAGCAAGAGGAACAGGGCAATTGGCTTAGGTGTTTCAGGATATCACCACATGCTAGCGAAGAACAAAATACGTTGGGAGTCAGATGAACACGTAGCCTTTGCGGATCGGGTATTTGAAGACATCGCATATGCCGCAATCAAGGCGAGCAACGAGCTTGCCAAAGAAAGAGGCAGTTATAGCTACTTCGAGGACAGCGAGTGGGAGACAGGCGAATATTTTGTGCGAAGAAACTATGACAGCGAAAGATGGCTTGCTCTCAAAGACAGCATCAAGGAAGGCGGAATGAGAAACGGATGGCTCATGGCGACAGCACCGACAAGTTCAACATCGATTTTGATAGGAACAAGTGCTGGACTGGACCCAGTTATGAGCAAGTTCTATCTGGAAGAAAAGAAGGGAATGATTATGCCAAGGGTGGCTCCAGATCTTTCGACTGAAACGTTCTGGTACTACAAGCAGGCTCACTACATCGATCAGACGTGGTCAATCAGGGCAGCAGGTGCAAGGCAGAGGCATATCGACCAGGCTCAGAGCATGAATTTCTGGATAAACAACGATTACAAGATGAGCCAACTTTTGAACTTGTATATTTTGGCGTGGGAAGAGGGCGTTAAGACGGTTTACTATGTGAGATCGAAATCCCTAGAGGCTGAAGAGTGCGATAGCTGTTCGGCTTAAGAATAGGTCGGCCTAGATTATAATTGGATCGACTCAGATTAAAATTGGGTCAGTATGGGGAATTTAATAATAGTTCGTTTAAAAATAGGAGATAAAAATGGGCGAGAACAAAATTACAAAAAAACCTCTTTTCAATCCGGATGGTGATATCGAGGTAAACAACAGAAGACTTTTGAACTTCAACACAACTAATATCAACGACTTCAACAACATGAAATACTCATGGGTTTCTGACTGGTACAGACAGGGCATGAATAACTTCTGGATTCCAGAAGAAATCAACCTCGACCAAGACAAGAACGATTATCCTAATTTGCTACCAGCGGAGCGTACTGCATACGACAAAATACTCAGCTTCCTTGTGTATCTTGATTCGCTTCAGTCTGCAAATCTGCCAAACATAGGTCAGTACGTAACGGCTAACGAAATCAATCTATGCCTTTCAATTCAGACTTTCCAGGAGTGCATACACAGTCAGAGTTACAGCTATATGCTCGATACAATATGCAATCCAACGGAGAGAAACGACATTCTTTATCAGTGGAAGACAGATGAACATCTTTTGAATAGAAACAAATTTATCGGAGAACTTTATAACGAGTTTCTGGATAATCCAAATAAATATACATTCCTCAAGGTCTGTATTGCAAACTACATTCTTGAAGGTGTTTATTTCTATTCTGGCTTTATGTTTTTCTATAATCTTGGTAGGAATGGCAAGATGCCTGGAAGCGTTCAGGAGATAAGGTATATAAACAGGGATGAGAACACACATCTGTGGCTTTTCAAAAAAATTCTCTTGGAGCTTGAAAAGGAAGAACCGGAACTGTTCAATGAGGAAAACAAGAAGATGATTGCCGACATGATAAAGACTGGCGTAGAGCAGGAAATTGCGTGGGGGCAGTACGTTATAGGCAATGACATACCAGGATTGAATAACAAAATGGTGGAAGACTATATCAAGTATCTTGGCAATCAGAGGTATTCTTCTTTGGGACTTGGGACACTTTATCCGGGGTATGAGGAAGAACCTGCATCAATGGCGTGGGTAAGCCAGTATTCCAATGCGAACATGGTTAAAACCGATTTCTTTGAGGCTAGATCATCAGCTTACGCCAAGAGCAGCGCTATTGAAGATGACCTGTAGAAATATATAAGTTTAATATGTAAGATAACACAAAATATTATTGAAAAATAAGAAATAGTTCCGACGGGCACATAGATGTCTGGGGAACTATTTTGATATATGAAAAAATCTGCACAAAGGAATATTGAACATTGGGGAGCTTTATTATATAATATTCTAGGGTAATGCTCCCCAAAAGGAGGACTTAAATGGCAGCACAATATAATGAGATTCAGGAGTTACTCAGAAGTCGTGCCGAGCTCAATGCAAGAATGAACTTAATGCCATATGAAGGTACACCTGAAATCAAGAACCGTGGCAATGGCAAATATCTTTATGTAAGAAAACGTGTTGCAGGAAAACAGACATCTACTTATGTAGGCAAATATACAGAAGAATTGTATAATCTGCTACTGCGAAATGCTAGGGAAGCACGCGAAATCAGAAAATCTCTTCGCAGTATTGAAAAACAGCTTGCTGCAGCCGGGTATGCCGAGGATGATATTTCTGCCGAAGTTATAAACAATATTGAATTTGCACGTGCAAATATGAAAATGAATATCTACGATCAAGCTGTTTTGGAGGGTGTCGCAACATCCTTTCCTCAAACTGAAGAGATAATAGAGAACGGAAAAGTATCTGGCATGACGGCTACCGATGTGCAGAAAATTTTGAATTTGAAACACGCATGGGAGTTTATTTTAGATCGTGACGTTGTTGCTAGCCGTTCTGACTATTATATGCTAAGTCATATTGCTAGACTTGTTAATCAAGGTTTCTTTTCAGAAGGCGGTCGAATCAGAGGTGTTCCAGTTACAATAGGTGGCTCATCTTATGTTCCACCCTTGCCAAGCGAGTTAGACGTAAAGGAAAGAATTCAGGAGATTGTTGAGGAAGATGATGACTCAATTAATATTGCAATCAGGCTTTGTCTTTACTGCATGAAGACGCAAGTATTTCTGGACGGTAATAAGCGAGCTTCTGTTATTTTTGCAAACCATTATCTTATTGCCCATGGAGGAGGTTTCTTAGTGATTCCAGAAAAGGAAGTATCGGAATTTAAAAAGTTACTTGTAAAGTATTACGAAGGCGAAGATATTTCTGTTATTTCAGCCTTTATGAAGGAACGATGTTGGAAAAGAATGGTAGAGTAAATACCAAATTGCCAACTATTTTGTGGCATAAGCCTAATCTAATAAACTATACAAGCGGGTAAATAAATCACAACCACCAGCTATTGTAGTGAACCCATTAGTTGGTGGTTGCGACTTCGTGTAAGAGCAAACACTTCATAGAGAAACGGTCGCTAGAAAAAATAGAAAAACGGTCGTTAGAGAAATAGGTGTTTGTCCAATATCTGCTTGGTGGAGAATAGGGGATTCGAACCCCTGACCTTTTGACTGCCAGTCAAACGCGCTCCCAACTGCGCCAATTCCCCATATGAAATTTTATAAATCGAATATGCAATTACTTTGTATGGGATTTTGAATTTTCGTTTTTCTCGGCAAGTAGAATTGTAACAAAGCACTAATATTTTGTCAATGAAGCAATCGATATTTTTACCAAATTTTTCCAAATATCCTGTTGTAAAAGTGGGTTAATTGTTGTATAATACTAGCATAGCAATGGCATTGGCTCAATTTGTAGGAGGTTCAATGAAAAAATTAGTTACAATCAGCAGACAGTTTGGAAGCGGCGGAAGAATTATAGGCAAAATTGTTGCCGAGAAGCTAGGCGTTAAATTCTATGACAAAGAAATTATTGAAATGGCAACCGAAGAAAGTGGGATTGACAAAAGCATTTTTGAGGGAGAAGAACTTAGGGCGAAAAACAGTTTCACTTACGGACTATCTTCAGCTATTTGTCTTGGAGAGTCGATTTCGGCTGATCCTATGAGCATCAACGACAGAGTTTTTGTTGCTCAATATAAGGTGATAGAGAAAATTGCTGAAAGTGGCGAAGGCGTGATTGTCGGAAGATGTGCAGACTTTGTTTTAAAGGATGTGCCTGGAGTTACAAATATTTTCATACATGGTGAGAAGCAGGATCGAATAAGGCGATGTATTGAAGAATATGGCGAGCAACCTGAGACTATAGAAGAACTTGTTAAAACGTATGATAAGGCAAGAGAAAACTATTATAATTATCATACTAGTTTTAAGTGGGGAGATATCAAGAATTATAACTTGAGTTTAAACTCCTCTTATATTGACTATGAACAGGCAGCTAATTTAATAATAGAATATATTGAAAAAAGGAAGTATTAATCTCAATTAGAGGGAGGGTTAGAAATGAGCAAAGAAAGTAAAAAAACAAATAACAGTTTTTCAAAGGTTGCTAAGGTTTCTCTTGCGATCCTAGGAGTTGGATTTGTAGCCAGTACCGCACTTGTAATAGGCATGGATAGAATCATGAAGAAAATTTTTATCAACGAAGAGTGGCCTGAAGAAGAGTGGAGCGGTGAAGACTGGACAGACGAGGATCTTGAAATTTAGTTACTTAAGGAAGGGATTAGAAGAATGAGCGATAAGAAGAAATATTACATTACAACGCCTATTTATTATCCGAGCGACAATCTGCATATAGGTCATACTTATTGTACTGTTATGGCTGATGCTATGGCCAGATTTAAAAGGCTATCAGGTTATGATGTCAGATTTTTGACAGGAACAGATGAACATGGGCAAAAGATTCAAACTATCGCTCAGGAGAAGGGTATTACACCTAAGGAACATGTAGATAAAATTGTCTCTGGGGTGAAAAAGTTATGGGAGACTATGGAGATTTCCTATGATGATTTTATCAGGACTACAGAACCTAGACATATTGAAAGAGTTCAGAAGATTTTCATGGAACTGTATGAGAAAGGTGATATATACAAGGGTGTATATAGTGGGCATTATTGTAAGCCATGTGAAGCTTTCTGGACCGACAGTCAATTGGAAGATGGTAAATGCCCTGATTGTGGAAGACCAGTAACAGAGGAACATGAAGAAGCATATTTCTTTAAGCTATCAAAATATCAGGACAAGTTGATAGAGCTTTTTGAAACAACTGATTTTCTTGAACCAGAAGCTAGAAGAAATGAGATGCTTGCTTTTGTTAAACAGGGACTTGACGATCTATGTATTTCTAGGTCTACATTCGATTGGGGAATCAAGGTTCCGATTGATGAAAAACATGTAATTTATGTATGGCTTGATGCTTTGAGCAACTATATTACGGCACTTGGATATCCTGATGACAAGGAGCTTTATGACAAATATTGGCCTGCAGATGTGCACCTTGTAGGCAAAGAAATCGTACGATTCCACACGGTTATTTGGCCAGCTATTTTGATGTCTTTAGGACTTCCTCTACCTAAGAAAGTTCTTGGACATGGATGGCTTTTGTTAGATGGTGGGAAGATGTCAAAATCTAAGGGAAATGTTGTTGATCCTGTTAAACTAATAGATAGATATGGCATTGATGCACTCAAGTATTTCTTGCTACGTGAATATACATTTGGTCATGATGGCAATTACAGTACAGAAGCATTAATCAAAAGAATAAATTCGGACCTTGCAAATGACCTTGGAAATCTTGTGTCAAGAACAGTTTCGATGATAGAAAAATATAATGCAGGAATAGTCCCTGATGCAAAAATCGAAGATGATTATGACAAGAGTCTCAAAGCAGTCGCACTTGCAGCGGCTGATAAGGTTGAGACAGAGATGGATAAATTCGCGTTCCACAGTGCACTCGAAGAAATTTGGATTCTAGTTAGAAGAGCAAATAAGTACATTGATGAGAAGATGCCTTGGGTCCTCGCTAAGGATGAGGCAAAAAAGGACAATCTTGACACATGCCTACATAACTTGGCTGAAACAATTAGAATCGTATCAATTTTAATTTATCCATTCATGCACTCTACTTCAGACGAAATACGAAAACAAATGGGACTTTGGTATGCTGACGTAGCTTGGGAAGATGCAAAAGAATTTGAAATGATGTATCAGGAGAAAGTCAAGAAAGGTAAGCCACTATTCCCAAGAATTGATATTGAGAAAGAGCTTGAGGAACTCGAAAAGATTCAGGATTCTCATGATGCTGAAGAGGACAATATTCCTCTAGATCTTAAATCGGAAATTGTCTATGATGATTTCGACAAAATAGATTTGCGTGTTGGTGAGATTATCAAGGCTGAGAAACATCCAAAAGCAGATAAACTGCTTGTATTTCAGGTGAAAATGGGAACTGAAAAGAGACAGATAATTTCAGGTGTTGCAGAGCATTTTACACCAGAAGAAATGGTTGGGAAAAAGGTTGCGGTTGTTGCAAACCTAAAACCTAGGAAACTTCGTGGATTGGAGTCAAAGGGCATGATTCTCTATGCAGATAATGGTGAGAAACTTGAACTTGTAGAAACCGATGCCCCGGATGGAGAAGTGATAGCTTAAATAGCAATCTATATATAGATGATTCAATACTAAATTGATTCTGATTATAGATTATTCATTATTGAAAATTAGGAGGTAATTTCAAATTCTATTCGATTCGCATGCACATATAAATTTCGAGAAATATACTGACGAAGACAGAAAAATATTAATTGAAGAAATAAACAATTCAGATGTTTCATATGTTATGGATGTAGGATGCGACCTTTCGTCGTCACTACAGTCCGTTAAAAATGCAGGTGAAAATGAATGGTGTTATGCTGTTGTTGGTATCCACCCGCATGAAGTTTCAGATATCGATGAAATGGAGATATCATTAATAGAAGGACTTGCTAAGAAAGAAAAAGTTCAGGCCATTGGTGAAATAGGCCTTGACTACCACTACATGCACAGCACTAAGGACGATCAGCAAAAGTGGTTTAGAGAGCAAATCCGTCTTGCAAACAAACTTAAGATGCCAATAGTAATACATTCGCGTGAAGCTGCAAAGGATACAATGGACATCCTCATTGAAGAGGGGGCGTTTTCCGATGAAAGAAAAGGATGGTTCCCAAAAAGAACTTTGAGTGATGGCAGCCAGGTTTCTGATGCACGCGTTCTTTTGCATTGCTACTCTGGTGGCGTGGAACAGGGTATGGAATATATTAAACTTGGCGGAACACTTTCGATGGCAGGGCCTCTTACATATAAGAACAACAAAAAGAGTGTAGAGGTAGTGAAACAGATTCCTATTGAATATCTATTGGTTGAAACAGATGCACCGTATTTGACACCTGAGCCATTTAGAGGGAAACCAAATAAATCGCCATATGTAGAACATACTGCCAGAAGGATGGCTGTAATTAAAGGCATGGATTATGAAGAGGTTGCAAGGATAACTTGTGAAAATGCCAAGAAATTTTTCAACATAAGATAGATCATTAAATCTTTATAGTCAGGACCCTATATGGCAAAAAGACGTAGACGTAGAAACAATAAGAACAGATTAATATCAATTGTAATTACATTAGTTATAGTTGTTACAATAACATATGGGAGAGATAGTGGACTTATACCGGAAGGATTGATACCTGACTGGTTGGATGACCAGTCATCTTCGGTTGAGAATGGCAAGGTCTACTGCGATAGAGTTGTTGATGGGGATACAGTTGTAGTTCTTTTAAATGGAAAAAAAGAAAAAGTAAGGATGATAGGGATAGACACACCGGAAAGTGTACATCCGGATAAGTCAAGAAATACTCCTATCGGAAAGATAGCCAGCAAGTATACAAGGGATAATCTTGAAGGAAAGTATGTTACTCTTGAAACCGATGTGCAGGAGAGAGATAAATATGGAAGAATCCTAGCATATGTATACTTAGATGACAAAATGTTCAACAAAACTCTTCTAGAGGAGGGCTTGGCAAAACTAATGACTATCCCTCCAAATGTGAAGTATGCAGATGATTTTAAAAAGATTGAGGCTGAGAGAGAAAGTAAAAATTAGTACTTATTTTGATTTATTAAGACTTATAGCCCAGATGCCGCTTCCAATAATTACTGCCATACCGATAAGAGTCGTCAATTTTAAATTTTCACCAAAGATAATCATTCCTACTAAAGGTGATAGTATGACACCTGTATAATCAAATACAGTAACTGAACTAGCTTTTCCCGACAGATAAGCTTTCGTTAGAAAGTATTGACCACTTGCAGCAAAAACACCTATAAGTATCAAATAAATCCATGACATAGGATCTGGGGATACCCATTGAAATGGTATGAACATAACTGAGCAAATCATTGAAAACAATGAGAAATAGAATATTATTACCATTCCTTCAATTGCACCAGCGAGTTTACCAACCATTGCATATGCAGTGCCTCCAAAGAATGCAGATGCAATTCCAACTAGGAAAGGAAATATGAGAGAAAAGTTTCCTCCACCTAATATCGGTGAGTTGTCTATATGAGCTAACTCGAGGTTTCCGGTAGGGTTTATTACGATGACGGCACCTAGGAATCCTAGCAATATGCTCAGAATCCTCTGCCAGCTAACTCTTTCCTTCAGTAGAGTCACGGCCCAAAACATAACAAAAAAAGGATTGAGCTTTTGAAGAATTTGGGCATCCGCAAGATATAGATGATTGCTGGCATAAAAAACACTTATGACACCAAAGAAACCAAAAACACATCTCACTGTCAAAAAAGGACGATGGACTTTTTTAACCCGGAGGCTAATATTTTCTTTATGAATGACGAAACACGCAAATATTAGCATTACAAGATTGCGGAAGAAAACTTGCTGCATTAGAGGTATATCTGAACCAGAGATTTTAACCATTGTTGCCATGCACACAAAGGACGCTGATGACAGCATCATTGAGAATATGGCTTTTAAGTTGTATTTTTGTGATATTATGTTAATGTTATTTCTAATCATGAGACTATTATATAACATTGTTTTTATCTTGCAAGCATTGAACGTAGGATGTATAATAATCATGTTGATTTATAATTAAGGAGAATGTTTGATGAATAAGAAATTTAGTAAAATATTGGGTGTTGCAATTGTTTTGTGCATGATAATGGGATTATCAGCATGTGGTCAAGATCTAAAAACACCAAAAGGTGCTACAGAAGCTTTTTTGAAGGACCTTCAAAAGGGCGATGTTGTAGTGTGGCAGGAGAAACTATCGGGTCGTAAACTTTCCGATGATGAAAAGAAACAACTCAAGAAAACCTTCGAAAAGAGCCCACAAGAGCAGTTCAATAGAATGAAGGATTTTGAATTTAAAATTGTTGATAGTGAAGAAGTGAAAAAGAATAAAGAAGCAGAAGTAACAGTTGAATTTGAAACATACGATTTTATAAAAGTAACTGAGCGTATGAATGAGTACTTTAGTAAGAATATGAAAGAATTAAAAGCCATGAAGGAAGATGAGCTAAGTAAAGCTATTGACAAGAAAATGAAAGAAGAATACAAGAAAGCAGACAAAAGAGTAAAGAATAAAGCTGATATTGTGCTTAACTACGATAAGAAGAAAGGCGAATGGAAAGTTGTAGATCCAAACAATAATTTTGAATTTCAGGACGCACTTATGGGAGGATATTTGACACAGCAAGCTCAACAATTGAAAGATACTCATAAAAATACCAATTAAAATTATAGTTTGAATTGCTTGATATAAATTGATAAGCAGAGTAAGTGCTTCATGCCGTTAATTTAAATTAAGCGCAGAGAAAAAATTGTATTCATATTTTATAAACATGTTAATATAAACCGTTGCATAAATTCACATTGGACTGCAGCGGTTTATTTTTTTTATAGAATCAAATACTTAGCTTCAGTAATTTTAGAATAATAAGATATTATGTTATTGTAGAAGAGATAAGGTAAGGCTTGAGTATGCCGTTATTTTCTAATTTTGTTGAGGTTTTAACTAGTGCTAATAGGAGAAATTGGTTGACATTGTATACACTGAGGAGTACACTTAGAGTAGAGAATAAAGCATTAATTTTTAATATAAACAAAGGAAGGTGAAAAGAGTGAGAAACCTAAAAACAATGGATGGTAATACAGCTGCCGCTCATGTGGCATATGCTTTTTCAGAAGTAGCAGCTATCTATCCAATCACACCATCATCCCCTATGGCTGAAAGCATGGACGAATGGGCATCTGATGATCGAAAGAATATTTTCGGTGAAAAAGTTAACATTATCGAAATGCAGTCAGAGGGAGGAGCTGCAGGAGCAGTTCACGGAGCAGCTTCCGCTGGTTCATTTACATCTACATTCACAGCATCGCAGGGATTGCTTTTGATGATTCCTAACATGTATAAACTTGCAGCAGAAATGGCACCTGCAGTATTTCACGTTGCAGCAAGAGCTATTGCAACCCATGCTCTTTCAATATTTGGAGATCATTCGGACGTAATGGCAGCAAGACAGACAGGATTTGCTATGCTAGTTTCAAACAGCGTTCAGCAGGTTATGGACCTTGCAGCAGTTGCTCACCTTGCAACAATTAACGGTGCACTTCCTACACTTCACTTCTTCGACGGATTCAGAACTTCACATGAGCAGCAGAAGATTGAAGTCTGGGATTACGACGAACTCAAGAGCATGGTTAACTGGGATGCAGTACAGAGAAGAAGAGATCAGGCTCTGCATCCTGAACACGGTATTGCAATGGGATCAGCTGAACAGCCAGAGACATTCTTCCAGCATAGAGAAGCTTGCAACACAGTATATAAGGATGCAGTAGATATATTCGTTGATTCTATGAATATGGTTAACGAGAAGATTGGCACAAATTATAAACCTTTCAACTATTATGGTGCAAAGGATGCTACAGAGGTAATTATTGCAATGGGTTCTGTCTGTGATGCGACAGAAGAAGTGGTGGATTACCTAAGTGCTAAGGGTGAAAAAGTAGGACTTGTTAAGGTTCACTTATTCAGACCATTTTCTGTTAAGCATCTGTTAGATCAAATTCCTAAGACTGTTAAGAAGATAGCTGTACTTGATAGATGTAAAGAGCCAGGATCTGTTGGCGAACCTCTGTATCTTGACGTTGTTAAAGCTCTTCGTGGATCAGAATTTGATAACTGCGTAATCACTGGCGGTAGATATGGACTTGGATCAAAAGACGTTCAGCCAGCAGATATTTTGTCTGTATATGAAGAACTTAAGAAAGATAATCCAAAGCCTGAATTTACAATTTCCATCGTGGATGATGTTACTAATCTTTCACTTACACCAAGTGAAAAACCTGTTACAGTGCCTGAAGGAACAATTTCTTGCAAATTCTGGGGTCTTGGATCTGACGGTACAGTTGGAGCTAACAAGAACTCAGTTAAGATTATAGGTGACCACACTGATAAGTATGTACAGGCATATTTCCAATATGACTCTAAGAAATCTGGCGGTATCACAATTTCTCACTTGAGATTTGGAGATCACCCAATTAAATCTACATATTATGTAAAACAGGCAGACTTCGTTGCATGTCATCAGCAGTCTTATATGCACAGATATGACATTGTGCAAGATGTCGTTCCTGGCGGATACTTCCTTCTCAATACTACATGGGATGAGAAAGAACTGGAAGAGATGATTCCAGGAAATGTTAAGAGATACATTGCTAACAACAATATCAAATTCTATACTTGTAATGCCGTTGATTTGGCAGAAGAGATAGGCCTTGGCGTTATGAGAACAAATACTGTTCTTCAAGCTGCATTCTTCAAGCTAGCTAATATAATTCCTATTGATAAGGCTTCAGAATATATGAAGACTGCAATTGAGAAGACTTACGGACGTAAGGGTGAGAAGATTGTAAATATGAACAAAGCAGCTGTTGACGCTGGAATCAAGCATGTTAAGGAATTTGTGGTTCCTGAAAGTTGGAAAACTGCTGAAGGCGAAATGTGCTATCCACAGCCTGAAGGTAAGACACCAGAACTCACAAAATATCTCAATGAGGTTATGGTACCTTCAAATGCTATGCGTGGCGACGAGCTTCCAGTTTCAACCTTTGTTGACTATATCAGAGGAGATGCTCCTGCTGGAACTTCACTTCACGAAAAGAGAGAAATTGCACAGAGAATTCCAGTATGGAAACCTGAAAATTGTATTCAGTGCAATAGATGTGCTTATGTATGTCCGCATGCAGTTATCAGGGCATTCGGCATGAGCGAAGAAGATGGTAAGAAGATCGGAGATCAGGCTCTTGATATGATGGGAGCTAAGGATGGACAGAAGTTCACAATTGCTATATCCTCAATGGATTGTACTGGTTGCGGATCTTGTGCATCAACTTGCCCTGCAAAGAACAAGGCACTTGAGATGGTGCCAGTGACTTCTGATCTTATGCATAATACTCAGAAGAAATATAATACAGTATTCTATGATACAGAGCGAGTTGAAGTTCCATTCAAGCCAGACAGCTTAAAGGGATCTCAGTTCTTGCAACCATTGCTTGAGTTCTCAGGCGCTTGCCCAGGATGCGGAGAAACTCCTTATGCAAGACTTGTAACTCAGCTATTCGGAGATAGAATGTTTGTAGCCAACGCTACAGGATGTTCTTCTATCTGGGGATTCAGTGCACCAGCAACACCTTATACAACAAACGAAAATGGTTGTGGACCTGCTTGGGCTAACTCACTATTTGAAGACAACGCTGAATTTGGTCTTGGTATGCACCTTGGAATGAAGACAAGAAGAGAAGCAGCCAGAACAGCGGTTGAAAAACTCATGGAGAAACATGCAGACTTTAAGGAAGTCGGACAAAACTGGATTGACCACATGTACGACGGAGACGAATCGAAGGCTACATCCAAGGCAGTTCTTGAAGCTCTTGATAAGATGAATGCAGATGAGGAAGAAGTTAAGTTCTTAAAGGATAATAAGAATCTTCTAATCAAACCTTCAGTATGGATCTTCGGTGGAGACGGATGGGCATATGATATCGGATACGGTGGACTTGACCACGTTATCGCATCAGGCGAGGATGTAAACATTTTAGTATTCGATACAGAGGTTTATTCTAACACTGGTGGACAGAGCTCTAAATCAACTCCAATGGGTGCTGTTGCTAAGTTTGCTGCTTCAGGCAAGGGTGTTAAGAAGAAGGATCTTGCACAGATCGCAATGGCTTACGGATATGTATATGTTGCACAAATCGGAATGGGTGCAGATATGAATCAGACTCTGAAAGCAATCAAGGAAGCTGAAGCATATAAGGGACCATCTCTGATAATCGCATACGCACCTTGTATCAACCACGGAATCAACCTTTCAAATGCACAGGGCATCATCAAGGATGCAGTTGATGTAGGTTATTGGAACTTGCTCAGATTCAATCCTGATCTTGCTGCAGAAGGTAAGAATCCACTTAAGGTTGACAGCAAGCAGCCTCAACCAGAAGGATATAAGGACTTCTTGATGAGTGAAGTACGTTACAGCTCATTGACTAGAAAATTCCCTGGTAGAGCTGAAGAACTATTCGAGAAGAATGAGGAAGATGCACTTCGTCGTTATGACCTTCTCAAAGAACTTGAAAAGACATATGCAACTGCAAACGAGGATGTTCCTACAGCTTCTGATGTAGCGACTAAGAGAGATCCAGGAGATCCTCAGAAACAGTAAATAGAATTGCAAATATGCTGTTCGTACAGCCTAGATTCTAATAACAAAATAATATTGGGACCCTTAAAAGGGTCCCATTTTTAAAATTTTAAAGGATGGATTTATAATTTTATATAGTTTTTACACTATGCTAGAATTTTCAATTGTGATTATCTTTGTAACAAATTTTAGCATTTAGAAGTATAGAAAATAGAAATAGATTATGGGAAAGAAAAATATTTTTTCGAAAAACGATTATCAAAAATTAAAGAGAGCCAATGATAAGAGGCTGAAGTACTTTGAAATGGAAGACCGGGATTTGATGAAGGATCTCATAACAGAACTGGATATAAGGGGAGCCTCAAGGGCTTATATAGAGGTTGTCAGGACTGATTTAATAAATGCAATGATACATGAAGAACATTCTCATAAGAGTGTAAAGCGAGATCTAAAAGGTATACTCGGTGGGAACGTTGAAGAAGCTATTGACGAAATAATGGAAGCTGCTCCTCGGAGAACAGATAAACAAAACCTCATTATGGCTATAGGGGATGCATTTTTTACTTATATTTTTGTTTTGGGAATAGCCGCCGGAATCTCAGGTAGCAGATATAGATTTGTATTTGGCCCTCCTCTTCTTGCAATAATATTGCTGAGCTTTGTTGCACTATTTTTTGTAACTAGAAATACAGGTAGAAATGCTAAAAATGAAGAGGGTAGACGACGTTCAGGTGGACAATATAAACTTATAGTGGTTGCAGTCACATCGGTATCTGCTGCTTTGTCACACATGGTTTTGAATCTTCCTGAACCTTGGTATATAAATAGCTGGATTCCAGTTTTAATATCTGGAATGTGTTGGCTATCTTTGTATGACTGGGATAGTAAAATAAACGACGACAAGCTTACGGATATTCAAAAAAACTATACTGATTAAACTTTAATCAGATATTGAGAGTAAAACCTGGGGTATTGTATATAACCTGAAAATCATTCATAAAACTGAAAAGGTAGTATGACCGGAATAACATCCGATATACTACCTTTTGTTTTGCTAGCCTATATGCCGATTTAAAAAAATATTTGTTGATACCAAGATTTGATATTAAGCTTGAAACTGTTTTTCTTTTCCTTTGAGATAAACTTCAGGTTCTCTAGGAAGACCAAATAGAGGTACCAATCTGTCTCCACCTGTTATTGTTAGAAGAAGTAAAGATACAACAGCAATCATAGCCATGAAGTTGTACTGTATGAAATGTACAGGTTCAAATTTAAACAGAGGATATACGTTAGCTGCGATACCTACATAGAATGCAAGGTATACGTGCCATGGAATAAGCTGTGAACCAAATACTCCCATTGCATCTCCGAATGTAGCATTTCTGAGTTTAAGTTTGTACATGTCCTCTTCAGAACCTTCAACGTTTTCTTCAAGGACATTTTTGATGATAGGACCAACGGTTACAATCTGAGCCATTTCGTCAGCAAGAAGCATGTTACCACCTATGCAGAGAAGACCGTTAAAGAACATAAGAGTTCTTACTTTGCCGGATATTGCAACAATTCCTCTAGCAAGAGGATCAAACGCGTTCATTGCAGCCATGATTCCACCGAATGCAGCTACCCACATCATCATTACAATTACCCATGCACCAGCTTCCGAGAATCCATCCATAATAAGATTTAGATACTCGTTTAGACCACTGTGCTCGAAATCAGGTCCCCCAAACGTTGTAGTACCTGCAAAGAGTCCAAGGATATAAGCTGATAGAATACCTGAACCGATACACATGAATGTGTTAACACCTGCAACAGCAAGACCGATTACAAGGATTAGAGGTACTATCATGTAAAGTGCCACACCTTCCTGAACTTGAGTTAGAAGGTCGATAGCAACAGGCTTTTTATCCTGAATATATGCAATAGCATCTGGAGCTTCAGCGGTAAGTTTATCAAAAACTCCAGAAGCATCAGCTGTTTCCCCTGGGAGACCCATTAACGTCCCTGCAACAAAGAATGCTATTATGGCAAGAATCAGACATCCAACTGACCATACTCCTTGTGATCTTATTCTATCAACTACTTCAACGCCCTGAATACCTGAAGATACAATTGTAGTATCGGAAATAAGACCGATATTATCTCCAAAGCATGCACCGCCTGCGATTGCACAAGTAGTCAAAACAACATCTCCTCCAACTATGTTACTAAGCCATAGGAAGATTGGAGCGCATGCTGCAAAAGTTCCCCAAGATGTACCTGTTGCAACTGAAAGTACAGCTGTAACAGCAATTCCAACTACGGCTACAGTCTTACCTGTAACACCCAGCGAAAGCGCAATAATTACGGCAGAAGCACCTACACCTGTGCTCATAAATGCGGAAGCCATTGCGTAGGCAAACATCAGAATGAATAGAGCGATAAGAATGTGAGATACACTTCCAACCGCTGCATCAAGCATGTCTTTAAACTTCAATCTCTCTGTTACAGCAGCAACGATGCAAGCACAGATAGTTGCAAGGGGAGCTGCAATAAGAGCATCCATTCCGGACATCATAAGTGCTGCAAGTACAGCAACTGGAACGAACTTAAGAATTGCTTTAAGTGTGTTCATTAAAAGTTCTCCTTTTCTTTTAGATAATAATAAATAAAAACAATTAGGTGATTTAGTCACCATCCTCAGTATATATGCAATCATCATGCCAAAAGATAGATTTTTAATCTTTTAATTTAATTAAAGACAAATGTATATACAATATATATAATTTAAAACTGAATTTATGAGGATTTTAATGTAATCAAAAAAATGTTTTTTTTTAAAATTCTCTGTCGCTTTATCTATAACTGAAATAGAATATGATAGGATTTGTATACTTTTAAACCAAAAACGGGTCAGCTGGGTATTTGCGAACCAAAAATGGGTCAAAAATCATTGACCCAAGGGAGGAAAAAATATAAAATATAAAGAAATAATGATTAAGACCTAAGTCGATAAATGCATAGAAGTTGTTTGTACATTATATTTTAATTATTTATCAAATAGAAACAAAAGATTTGGAAGGAATTGTACATGAAAAATTTTGGACTATCAAGAGTTGTTTCACCCAAGGGTGTATTGCCGGTCGCAGCGTGGGAACTAGATAACTCTCCTAAAATAGGTGATGGTGAGGCACTTCTTCGTATTGATAAAATTCAAATGGAAAAAGAAAGCTTTGGACAAATTTGTTCTAGTTGTGGATATGATACATTCAAAATAAAAAATAGAATTATAGATATAATTAATAAAAGAGGGAAACTCCAAAATCCTTACACTAAAACTGGAGGAGTATTTGTAGGGAAGATGATGAGTATGAGCAAAAACTATTTAAACGCTGAAAACTTTCAAGTTGGTGATGATGTTTGCTGTGTATGCTCAACCTGTGGAATCCCTATGAAGATTGAAAGTATAGATTCAATTGATTTTAAATATGGCCAGATAAATTGCAAAGGCTATGCGATTGTCTTTGATACTACTCCATTGCGACATCTAATACCTGGTATACAGGAAGAGTTTATTCTTACCGCTGTAGATGAGGCAGGCAATTTATATGGATTATACAAAATTGCTAAGTCTGAAAAAATTCAATCAGCCATGATAATAGGTAACACTCCCATTGCTACAATGCTTTATGCACAGGCGATGAGAGAAGCTATGAATGATAATGGCATTAAAGGCAGTATTTCGGCCATAATAGATCGGAATTCATCGCATTCAATTCAAAAAGAAGCCACAGTAAAAGCTCTTGAAGGCGTTGTGGATCAAGTCTATTTTGTTGATCTTGTAAGACCTATTGAGGCTGTAAAAGAGATGATGGAACTTGGGAACATATATAGTGGTATTGTAGACAAGGTTGTCGTGATAGAAGATGTCTTTGGTGCAGAGAGCCTTGCAGTATCAATTGTGAAAGAGAGTGGACATGTGTTTTTTTCATCTGCAGGGAATCACTATTGGACTGCGGCAGTGGCGACTGAGGGTCTGGGGAAAGAAGTACATATGGATGTTTTTGACCAATATGTTGAGGAACATCCTGAGTTCACATTCATGATTGCAAATAAATTAAAGACGAATATGGAAAAGGCGGGAGAACTATGGCACGAGATAAAAAAAGACTTCTTATGGAGCGTTTTTGACGAAGAAACATCTGATGCTGAATCTGGACAAACCGCTGAACAAGGAGGATTCGTTTTTAAAAGCCAGGCAACAAAAAAATGGTTGACGAAGTTTTGAATATTGCAAAATATGACTGTAATGTTGTCATTCAAGGAGAAACAGGAGTCGGAAAAGAAAAAGTACTTGAGCTTATACATGAAAATAGCAGCAGGAGGAGTGAACCATGCATCAAAATAAACTGTGCAACAATTAATGAAGGGTTAGCTGAATCAGAACTGTTTGGGTATGAGAAGGGAGCTTTTACTGGAGCAAGAAGTGAAGGCAAGCACGGATATTTCGAAATGGCGAATAATGGTATTTTGTTTTTGGATGAAATTGGCAGTTTGCCGCTGCATTTACAGTCAAAATTACTACGAGCTGTCCAGGAAAGCCAATTTTACAGGATAGGAGGTACAACGCCTGTAAATATTAATGTAAGAGTAATAGTTGCAAGCAATGTTCCACTCAAAGAACTTGTAGAACATGGAGCCTTTAGGGAAGACCTTTATTATCGCTTAAATATATGCACTATAGATGTCCTACCGCTCAGAGAGCGAAGAGAAGATATCGTATGCCTTGCAGAGTTTTTTGTAAACGAGTGGTCAAAAAAATATTCGATTAATAAGAAAATAGGGTATGATGCATTGAGAACTTTGGCGTGCTACTCGTGGCCTGGCAATGTTAGGGAACTGGAAAATGTAATGCACAGGCTTGTAATAAAGAGTAAAGGTGAGATGATAACAGAGTTGGATGTTGAGCAGTTGATTCATTCTGAGGGTGGAAAAACCGGATTTCCGGAACTAAGACAGGCTAGCTCAGATATAGGAACTCATTTTGATTTTCATGAATTCATGGATGCGCAAGAGAAAGAGATAATCGCTTATGCGATGGAGCAAGCGGGAACTACGCGAAAAGCAGCGAGCCTTTTGGGGCTTCCGCAGACAACTTTTGCAAGAAAAAAACTGAAACATGGTCTTTGATATTATTGCTATAAATAATATTCACTTTCAAGGTTCTATGAGTTATAATTTAAATAGAGATTTATTGCAAACAATTATGCAAATAATAGCTGTAAAATTTCATCAAAATCATTTATTATATTGCTCTTTATCTGGGGAGGTATTTGATGCAGGAGGGTGACAACATGAGGGATATGAACTATTTTGTTGACGAGATGTCAAATGCAAGAGAAATATTTTGGACTAACCCCCTTGTCCTAGACAGAAAAAACATTAAACAGGATGGGATACAAGACGATAATTTGAATGCGAAAGATGTAGATGAAGCGGAGGGAAGGCTAATAAGGTTTGCCCCATATATCGAACGCGTTTTTCCTGAGACTAAATGTCGAAGAGGCATGATAGAATCGCCACTTGTTGAAATTCCTAAAATGAAAGAATATCTCGAGACCGAGGGTGAAAAAATTTGTGGAGATTTGTACCTAAAATGTGATAGTCACCTGCCTATTTCTGGTTCAGTTAAAGCTAGGGGAGGCATTTATGAAGTTTTAAAATATGCTGAGGAACTCGCAGTTTCAGAGGGACTTCTTAGTTATGACGATGATTACAGCATTTTAGCTGAAGATAAATTTAAAAAGTTTTTTTCAGGCTACAGTGTTGCGGTTGGATCTACTGGGAATTTAGGTATGTCCATAGGGATTATTAGTGCAAAACTAGGCTTTAAAGTTACTGTTCATATGTCACATGATGCTAAGGAATGGAAGAAGGATGTACTCAAAAAGGCTGGCGTGAATATATGTGAATATGCCGGTGACTACGAAAAGGCTGTTGCAGAAGGGCGCAAACTCGCTTTGGCTGATCCTAGATGCCATTTTGTAGATGATGAAAATTCGATAGATTTATTCTTGGGCTATGCGGTTGCAGGACGTAGGCTCGCAAGACAGCTTAAAGAGCAAAATATTTCTGTTTCAGAGGAATGTCCTCTCTATGTCTATATCCCATGTGGAGTTGGTGGTGCACCTGGCGGGATTGCCTTTGGTCTCAAAGATGAATTCGGTGATAATGTTCACATATATTTTGCTGAACCTGTACAAGCCCCAGCAATGACCTTGGGGTTAGTTACCGGAAAATTTGAGAATATTTCTGCGACTGACATCGGACTTTCTGGTTTAACCGAGGCGGATGGATTGGCTGTATCTAGGCCGTCAGCTCTTGTTTCACCAATAATGGCGAAAATGCTTGAAGGCTGTTTTACAGTGCAGGATGAACGGTTATATCCTTATTTATCTAACCTTGGAGACCTAGAAAACCTTTGGATTGAGCCTTCTGCATGTGCAGCATTTCCAGGGCCTGAACTTGTAACGAATAATTTGGAATGCCATGGGCATCAGGACTATAATCCAACTCATATAATTTGGGCAACAGGTGGTAGTGCTGTCCCTGAAGATGTAATGAAAGAATATTATAAAAAAGGCAAAAATTAAGAGGTTATTAGAAATTTATCATTTCATGTAAATCATTGAAAACAGAGATGTTTATTTAAGGAGATAAATTGAGGAATAGATTTAGAAACAAATATTTTCGGCTCTGGCTAACATTGATTTTAGTGGGAGTTGCACTGATAACTTTCCATTATATAATTTCAAACATGGGGGATATATCAGGTGCTATCAACACTGCTGGAGATATTTTATTTCCATTTTTGCTAGGCGGTGTGCTGGCCTATCTTTTGTGCCCTGTATATAACTTTACTGTCAAGTTCACCTATCACCATAGTCTTTCAATGTTCAAAACCAGAAGACGTACGCTGAATTTTGCAAGGATAATAGGCTCGGTTGCTTCAATTCTGATACTTTGTCTTGTCGTGGGTGGCGTGCTATGGATGATTATTCCTGAACTAATCAGAAGTGTTTCCAATATTATCGAATCTGCTCCTGCAAATTTGAACAAAATAAGGACGTTGATAGAGATGGAACTGAGTAAAGGCTCTCTGTCTTTTGCCGAACATTCAATTCGCGATGCACTCAATCAGCTGCAGTATAAGGTTGTAATGTGGTCAAAAGAAGGTATTGTAGACAGTTTAGACATCTATGTCCAGAAAATAACCGAAGGCGTATTATTTACTTTCAGGACAATTTTAAAGGTATTGGTATCAATAATCGTTGCAGTTTATCTTCTCAATGGTAAAGAAATTTTTCTTGCTCAATCTAAGAAGGTAATAATTGCTAAATTTTCGGAAGAAAACAAGGATAAAATTTTTGACTTTTTTACATTTACGAACAAAACGTTTGGTGGGTTTATAAATGGTAAAATCATTGACTCAATCATTATTGGTATTTTGACATATATAACTATGAATATAATCGGATTACCATATCCTTTGCTAATAAGTGCTATAATCGGGATTACAAATATTATCCCATTTTTCGGTCCGTTTATTGGGGCTATACCGAGTGCAATCATAATTTTAACCGTTGATCCTTTGCAGGCTGTCTATTTTGCCATTATGATTCTTGTAATCCAGCAACTTGATGGCAATATAATTGGACCAAAAATCCTTGGAGGAACTGTGGGACTACCAAGCTTTTGGATAATGTTTGCAATCATAATAGGTGGAGGCTTATTTGGCTTTGTCGGTATGGTTCTGGGGGTTCCAGTTTTTGCGATTATTTATTACTATTTCCGCAGACATATTGAATTTAAACTTAACGAGAAAAATATGCCTTCTGATACCAAGGCGTATCAGAATTTTGATAAATATGATATTAAGAAGGAAGAAATTTTATGAAAATTATAAAAAACTGCAATATGGCCGAATATACATCTTTTAAGGCTGGAGGGACCTGTGAACGTCTTTTGATCGCAGAGTCAGAATCAGAATTGTCGGATACACTCAAGGAAATTTCAAAAGATGATAAGAAACACCTTCTCCTCGGCAATGGCAGTAACACTTTGTTTGCAGATGGTTTATATGAGGGCACAGTCATCAAGCTTGGAGATGAATTCAACAAAATAACTGCATCCGGAAATATTCTTAGCTGTGGAGGATCTGCACTGCTGTCAGCGGCTGCTCGAAAAGCAATGGATTTGGGGCTTGGTGGACTCGAAAGAATCAGTGGCATCCCAGGCAGTATTGGTGGTGCGTTGTTTATGAATGCGGGAGCCTATGGCAGTGAGATGAGCCATGTTGTGAAACGTGCTTATGTAATGAAGTCTGATGGCGGAGAAGCCTACTGGGTTTCAAAGGACGAGATGAATTTGGGATATAGGACAAGCAGATTCAAAGATAGCCAAGAGATCATCCTTAAAGTTGAATTTCAGCTAGAAAAGAAAAAAATATCAGATATAAAGTTATTAATGGATGAATACACTAATCGGAGAAACAGCAAGCAGCCGCTTAACCTACCTAGCTGCGGTAGTTTTTTCAAAAGGCCAGAAGGACATTTTGCAGGAGCTCTTATACAGAACTCGGGACTTGCAGGATATAGCATAGGTGGAGCTCAGGTCTCTGAAAAGCATTGTGGCTTCCTTGTCAATAAGGGAGGAGCGACTGCAAGTGATGTACTTGCTCTTAAAGATTTTGTCCAAAAAACTGTAAAAGAAAAATTCGGAGTTGAACTTGAGCCAGAAGTTAGAATTATAAAGTAGTTAGATTAAAGGTTAGGATATGAATATATATGATAAAAATGGCAGAAAGTATAGGATGATATGGGATTATCACACACATACTATATTTTCTCACGGTATAGGCACTATAGAAGATAATGTTAAAATTGCTATTGAAAAAGGTCTTTCTTCTATTGCCATATCTGATCATGGACCTGGGCATCTAACTTATGGAGTTAAAAGAAAAAATTTCCCTATCATGAGAGAAATCATAGAGGAGTTAAATATAAAATATAAAGAAATAACTGTTTTTCTAAGCGTTGAAGCCAATATTGTCAACAGTGGAAACAACATAGATGTGACGGAATCTGAAAAAGGACTCTTTGATTTTGTTCACGCAGGCTACCATTTTGGCGTGAGGGGCGGATATATGATTAGGAACTGGCTTTGGTATCATGGCTTAGGTAAAATTTTCGAGTCTAATCTAAAAATGAAGAATACGGAAATGATGGTGTCGGCCCTCAAGAAGAACAAAATAATAATACTTACGCACCCCGGAGATAAGGCTCCGATAGATCTTAAAAAGGTGACAGAGGCATGTGAAGAAACTGGCACATTGATGGAGATTAATCCATGGCATGGTCACTTAACCGTTGATGAACTAATATTTTGTTCCAAATATGATGTGAAATTTGTGATAAGTAGCGATGCTCATAAGCCGGAAAATGTAGGTAGTTTTGAAAGAGGCCTTGATATGGCATTTGAAGCGGGCCTTGATATAGATAGAATTGTCAACATTGAAGAAGTTATATAACTGTTGAATAAGCAGTTGTGATATAAATTGTTTTAGAGTAAGAAAAATTAAAGGATGGGATATGGAAAAACTCTCAATTTTTTTAGTAACAGGGCTTTCGGGAGCGGGCAAAACTGTTGTTGCGGATTGGTTTGAAGACAAGGGGTTCTATTGTGTTGATAACATGCCACCGTCTTTGATTGATAGTTTTGTTCAACTTTCAAAAAATTCTTCACATATGGATCGAATAGCTATTATAATTGATGTTCGTGGCGGAGAGTTTTTTGATGACTTATATTCAGCACTTGAGAGATTAAAAAAAGATCCAGATGTTGAACTCAAAATTCTCTTTGTAGAAGCAAGCGACAAAGCTCTTATGAGGCGGTACAATGAATCGAGACGCAACCATCCATTATATATGGGAACATCTGGTGCTGCAGATTCAAATGTGATTGGCAAAGAGAGAGAACTTCTATCCGGAATAAGGAAGATGGCAGATTATGTCGTTGATACTACAGGTCTTAGGGTAGCACAACTAAACAATATGCTTGATAAAACTTTTAAGGATGATGTTCCAAGCGTACCATTTACAATTAATCTTCAATCATTTGGATACAAGAGAGGGCTGCCTGAAGCTGCGGACATGGTGATTGATGTCAGATTTATTCCTAATCCATTCTATGTTAAGAGTTTAAAAAAACTGACCGGAAGAAACAAAAAAGTGCAGGAATATGTTTTAAGACAACAAATTACGAAGTTGTTTATTGAAGATTTTTTTCGCACGATAAGAAGTCTTGTGCCGTATTACGAGAAAGAAGGAAAAAATCATTTAAACATTGCATTTGGTTGCACAGGAGGCCAACATAGATCGGTTACTATGGCTGAGGTATTTGAATCGATGTTTTTGAAATCGGGCTTTCAAGTTACAGTTGAACATAGGGACTTATAGAAGTTATATATAGATTTGTAAATAACTATTACAAAGAAGAGTAAAACTGTTGTATAGTGTGAACATCCACTTGAAGAAAAGTTTTAAAAATGATACAATATTAACTATCTTAGGAAGAGCTCTTTTCTAAATGAAACTTATAGATTTTAGGGCTTGTTAATCTTATATGATGAGAACATATTAAAATACCTGAACCTAAAAAACAGGATTTAATATATGTTACAATTATGTTTTTATGATAAGGAGAAGATATGGAAAAATTAATTATCAGTTCATGTATCTGTGGTGCAGAGGTAACTAAGGAACAGAACCCTGCTGTACCTTACACAGTTGAAGAAATTGTAAGAGAAGCTAAGTCAGCTTATGATGCTGGTGCTGCTGTAATTCACCTTCACGTTAGATGGGATGACGGAACACCAACTCAGTCTACTGAAAGATTCCAAGAGTGCATGGACGCTATTTATGAAGTTTGTCCTGACGTAATTATTCAGCCTTCAACAGGTGGAGCAGTTGGAATGACTGACCTTGAGAGACTTGCATCTACAGACGTAGTCCCAACACCTGAGTTCGCAACACTTGACTGTGGTACTTGTAACTTCGGCGGAGACGAAATCTTTGTGAATACTGATGATACAATTGTTAACTTCGCAAAAATCATGAATGAAAAGGGAATTAAGCCTGAACTAGAAGTTTTTGAAAAAGGCATGGTTGATACAGCTCTTAAATTCCACAAAAAAGGATTTATCAAGGATCCTATGCACTTTGACTTTGTACTAGGCGTTACAATGACTGCAACTATTCGTGACCTAGTATTCATGGTAGGTTCACTTCCTCCAGGATGCACTTGGACTGCTACAGGCCTTGGCAGAAATTGCTGGCCAATCGCAGCAGCAACAATTGCTATGGGCGGACACGTTCGTGTTGGCTTTGAAGATCACCTATATATTGAAAAAGGTGTCCTTGCAGAATCTAATGGGCAGTTAGTTGCAAAGGCTGTTGAACTTGCTAAGATTATGGGAAGAGAAATCGCTACTCCAGATGAAGCAAGAGAAATCCTTGGAATCCCACCAAGAAAAAACAAATAGTGTAAATTTTGAATTCTAACTCTAATGGAGTTTAATTAATAACAGATATTTGAAATAAGGGAGAATATCTATGTCATTCGCTCAAGAAACAAAGAACGAACTGGCGAGATTCGAAACTGAAAAAAATTGTTGTAAGCTGGCGGAAATCGCCAGCTTCATTCGTATGGCGGGAAGTATCGGTCTTGCAGGTAATGGAAAATTTAATATCATACTCAAAACTGAAAATGCTGCTGTTGCAAGGCATTTTAAAGTCCTTTTAAGCGAGTATTTTCAGATTGACCCAATCGTCGAATACGAGGAAGAAACAAATTTGTCGAGGGGTAATGTTTACGTTCTCAGGATAACTCCAGATATGCGTAGCGAAGCAATTTTGAGAGAAACTGGTATACTTATGATAAAGCAAGGAAACAATTACATATCTGATGGAATATATCCTGGAATAATAAGGACGAAATGTTGCCGGAAGAGTTATTTAAGAGGTAGCTTTCTTGCAGCAGGGACAATATCCAACCCTGAGAAAAGTTATCAGATGGAATGGCGCTGTGCAGGCGAAAAAATGTCAAAAGATCTTGTGCGCCTTGTCGGCACTTTCGACGATCTTGAAGCAAAGATGACAAAACGCGGCAAGTACTACATCGTATATGTCAAATCTTCAGGATATATAAGTGATCTCCTTGCTCTTATGGGCGCTCATAGCAAAGTGCTTGAACTTGAAAACATTATGATAACAAAAGAGTTGCGTAGCGAGGCAATCCGTCTAACAAACTGTGATACGGCAAATATGGACAGAGTTATAAGTGCATCTGGAAGACAGATTCAGGATATTAAAAAAATATTCAATGCTAAGGGAGAAAACTTCCTACCTGATAAACTCAGAGAAGTTGCACTTGCTAGGCTTGCAAATCCTGAAGCAAGCCTGACACAGCTAGGTGAAATGCTCAGTACGCCATTAAAAAAATCCGGTGTTAACAATAGACTCAAAAAAATAAGTGAGATTGCAAACAATCTATAATATAAAAACAGCGACCTGACACGGATATAAACGTGAAAGGTCGCTATTATTTTGTCGTTTGTCTAAGCCTATAAGGCTCTTGACAATATAATTATATAAGCCCTACAACTAGGAAGCCACCACATACAACAATTGCTACAAAGAACAGTGTGATTAGGCAGTATCCCATGATATCTCTAGCTGACAGGCCGGCAATACCAAGTGCAGGAAGTGCCCAGAACGGTTGAATCATATTTGTCCAAGCATCTCCCCATGCGATAGCCATACCTGTTACAGAAGGGTCTACGCCAAGAGCCTGACCTGCAGGCATCATGATTGGACCTTGAACTGCCCACTGACCACCACCTGAAGGTACGAATAGATTTACAATACCTGCAGAGAGGAATGTAAATAACGGGAATGTTACCTGGTTTGAAATATTTACGAAACCGTGAGATATTGCACCTGCAAGAGAAACTCCAGTATCAGGATTTGCAGTAACCATCATTGCCATTATTCCAGCATAGAATGGGAACTGGATAATAATGCCAGCAGCACCTTTTGCAGCCTCTGCAATCGCTCTTACGTAGTTAATTGGAGTTTTGTGACAGATGATACCTAAAGTTAAGAATATCATATTTACAATGTTTAGTGACAGATTAAATCCGTTCTTTGAAAAATAACTTACAAGATAAATTACCCCGGCCATAGAAATTATGGTAGAAACGATCCAGCTGTTTTCAAGACGTTCAGCAGGAGTTTCAGGTGGCTTGTAAACATATACCTCTTCTTCAATAAGCGCAGGATCTACAGCGATTACATCATTCTTTTCAGGATGCATTGCTGCGTTTATAAATGGTAGACAAATTAAAATGATGACGATCATGATGAGGTTATATGGAGCAAAGATAGTCATGCTTGTTGGTATAACATCTTTTACAACACCACCAGTTGCTGCTGCAAGGGCCTGCTTATCAGGTGTAGCAAGTGCAAGTGGAATTGAAGCTGAAAATCCAGCATGCCAGATTACAAAACCTGAATATGCCGAAGCGATGAGAAGTCTATAGTCGACACCGTCAAGCTGTCTTGCAATCTCTTTTGCTAGGATTGCTCCAACAACAAGACCAAATCCCCAGTTAAGCCAACATGCTATAAGTGAGAAAAAGGTAACTACCAAAATCCCCTGTTTAGGCGTTTTGGCAAGTGAGGCAACTCTAGCTACGAGTCTCTTCACTACAGGAGCTTGAGCCATGGCGCTACCAAGCACAAGAACCAAGGCCATCTGCATCGAGAACGCAAGCAAATTCCAGGCACCGTCGCCCCAGTTATCAATGAGCTCAAGAGGCCCCATCTTGGTAACAGGAATCGCTACGACAAAAACAATAATTGACAGCATTATGCAGAAAATAAATGGATCTGGTAAAAGTTTATTTACCATATGCACGCAAGCATTAGAAACTTTCTTGAACATAATACCCTCCTTTTCTAAAAGATTGTTAATAAGTTAATTATTCCTAATTCAGATTGTATACCTCAAAATTCAACGTGTCAACGAACTTTTTTTAGTACATTGTGATCCCGAAAAAAATAAATAAGATGAGTAAAATTTTTAATTTGTGGGTACAATACTTGAAGGAATGTATTCTTAAGAGTATAATTAAATATACATATATCTTCCGTAGAATAAGGAGGTGGGTTTATGTTTTCTGATGAACTTGCTAAGATTGTCAATAGCGAGGAAGCAGCTGAAAATCTTGTTAAAGAAGCAAAGGCTACGGAAAAGAAAATCCTAGAAGATGCTAAGAATCGCAGTGAAGGAATCATAAGTGAAGCAGAGCAAAAAGGTAAGGATTACTATCAGGAACAAATTGAAGAAGGTAATCGTATTGCTAAGACAAATTATGATGACTTTATTGAAAATGTTAAGAAGCAAAACAGAGAGATGCAGAATAATGCAGAGGATAAATTGGATGAGGTATCTGATTTTATTTTTGAAAGGATAGTGAGCAGCAGTGTCAATAGCTAAAATGGAAAAACTGGCTGTTATCGGACTGTCTAATAATAAAGATAAGCTGATTTCTGATCTTGCTGACCTAGGTATTGTTGAAATTACTGAAAGATTCAATCAAAATACTGATGAATTCAGCGAAGCAGATATTCCTCAAACATCTGAGTTGAATCCTGTTAATCAAAAAGAACAAAAAGAAATGTTCGATGAAGTTGACGGAGATCCGGATTATGTTTCAACCATAGAAGGCGAGATGAGCAGAACGGATACAGCGCTTGATACGTTAAAAAGGTATTCGAAAGAAAAAGAACCTCTTTTTGTGACGAAAAAGTTAATTAACAGCGAAAAACTCAAAGATTTATTAAACCGAAGAGCGGAAATTGAGGGATATATATCATCTATATTAAGGCTTAATTATCGTCTTCATATGACGGATGAAAAGATAAATAAGATGTCTTCTGATCTTGCATCATTAAAGCCTTGGATGGTATATGATGTACCACTTGATATTTCGGAAACAAAGGCTACGAACATTGAACTAGGTGTTGTACCATCAACTGTTAATTTGGACAAAATCAAGGAAAAGCTTGAAAAACTGGAACTACCCTCCAATATTAGTGTAGTTAACTCTGACAGAGAACTCATTTATCTTGCTGTGGTTATGATGAGAGAGGGAACCGATGATGTGCTCGGAATTCTTAAACAGTACGGTTTTACTCAACTTCCATTTCAAGGATTTGAAGGAAGAGTCAGCGATAATATAGAGAAAATAACAAAACAGATTGATGAGCAAAGGGATATCAGAAGAGAACTTGAAGAAGAAGTTGCGGGATATGGCAAGATGCAAAAAGATATAGAGTTTCTATCTGATTATCTTACTATTGAACGTGACAGAGAAAGAATTAAATCCAAGATGAGGGTCACCAAAAGAACCTTCAACTTTGAAGGCTGGGTGCCATCACATCTTAAGAACAGGGTCGAGCGTATTCTAGACAGATATGGATGTCACTATGAATACAGAGAACCACTTGATGGCGAGGAAGTGCCGGTAATGATTGAAAACTCGCCTGCTGTTACACCTTTCGAAGCTGTAACTCAGATGTACTCAATGCCTGATTATAAGGGATTTGATCCAACAAAGTGGTTTGCGATATTTTATGCAATGTTTTTTGGCATTATGCTTTCGGACGCTGGCTACGGTCTTGTCATTACGATAGCAACATTTATAACCCTTAAAAAATTTGATCTTGAGGGCATGACCAAGAAGATGGTCAAGATGTTCATGTATTGTGGTATAGCAACGGTCTTTTGGGGTGCAATGTTTGGAGGCTGGTTCGGTGATCTGATTCCGGTAGTTGCAGATGTTTTGTTTGGAAAGAAAGTCGAAATCAAGCCTATATGGTTTAATCCTATTGACGACCCGACTAGACTTCTTATTTGGTCACTCGGATTTGGTATTGTACATATTTTCCTAGGCATGGCGATTAACGCATACATGCTCATAAAGCGAGGACAATTCTGGGATGCCGTATTTGATGTCTTCAGTTGGTATGTTCTAATAATCGGAGCAATAATGTACGGTGCACTTGGAAATTCAAACCCTGCTCTTGGAAAAGTTGGACTTTATATGGCAATCATCGGAGCAGCTATTTTGTTGTTAACCGGTGGTCGCAAGAACAAAGGTTTTGGAAAGGTTACAGGTGGACTTGGGGCTCTTTATGGGATAACGGGCTATGTTTCAGATATTCTAAGCTATTCAAGACTCCTGGCACTGGGACTTGCGACAGGTGTAATTGCATCTGTTGTGAATACCATGGGATCTCTTGGCGGCAGAGGAATTGTGAGTTTCATAGTGCTCATTGTTGTTGGCATCGTGGGACATAGTTTCAATATGGCAATAAATATTTTGGGCGCATTTGTTCACTCGAGCAGGTTGCAATATATAGAATTCTTTGGGAAGTTCTATGAGGACGGAGGCGAAGAATTTGATCCATTCAGAAATGAAACAAAATATATAAAAATTTTAAAAGAAAGTGATGGAGGAGAAAAATGATTACAGGTAATGTATTAGCACTATTTGGAGCGGCAATAGCTAGCTTGGCAGGAATTGGGAGTGCGATAGGTGTTGGAATTGCAGGTCAGGCTGCATCGGGAGTGTTAGCAGAAGATCCGAAGAAGTTCGGTAAGACGCTTATTGTGCAGGCAGTTCCTGGTACACAGGGAATTTACGGTTTGCTGATGGCATTCTTGATTTTCATTAGGATTGGACTGTTCGGTGGAGCTATGCAAGAACTTGACGTTACAACGGGTCTTCTAATTTTGGTATCAGGTATTCCAATTGGACTTGTTGGACTTTGGTCAGGTATTGCACAGGGTAAGACGGCAGCATCGGGAATTATGCTCATGGGAAAGAGACCAGATCAGTTTATTAAGGGTATAATTTATGCCGCAATGGTAGAAACATATGCTATTTTTGCACTACTGCTGTCAATTCTAATCCTTTTCAACATCTAATGGAAATATCTAAAGGAGATATAAATGAGTGTAGAGAAAATAACCTCAAAAATTCTCGAAGATGCCAAGGCTCAGGCAGATGCTATAACTTTGGATGCAAATCTCAGGGCTGAAGGAATCGTAAACGAAGCCAAAGAGAATGCTGAGAGTCTTTTTGAATCATACAAAACTCGAGGAGAAGAGGAAAAACTTAAGCTTATCGACAGGAAGAAATCAGTTGCCGAAATAGATGGTAGGAAAATTACTCTAGGTGTAAAACAGGAGATAATTGATAAAGCATTTAAGATTGCAGCTGAAAAGATTGCTTCTATGGAAAACGATAAGTATATAGATTTTCTTGTTGAGAAAATCAAAGCATCAGGCATTAGAGAAGGTGAAATTGTTATGAATCCTACTCAACGCGAAGAAATAGGGACGAAATTAGTTGAGAAACTTAATCAAAATCTCGCATTTGATGCTGAATTTAAAGGTTTCACTCTGTCTGACGAAACTGTAGATGCTGTTGGCGGTTTTATGGTTAAGAAAGGACAGATTTATATGAACGGAACACTTGAAAATCTTATCGAAGAGGAGTATGGGAATATAGTTTCGTCAGTTGTGGAAAAACTTTTTTAGGGTGTGAGGAGATATAATGAGAAAGCCATTAGAAGAATATACATTTGCAGCGGCATATATCGGGTCATATGTTAATAAACTGATGGACAAGCAGGCATTGATGAGGCTTGCTCAAGCTAAGGACCTTGCAGCCATAGAGAGCATTCTTGTTGACTTCGGTTATGGTGAGGCGAAAGAACTTTATGACGGTGATATAGAGTTTTTTATAAGGAGAGAACAAAACAGACTTATTCGCATGATTTTTTCCACTGTGCCGAAAAAAGAAGAGATGGGACTTTTCACTTTGCCGATGGATTATCATAATGTTAAGGTATGTTTGAAATCTGAATTCCTTGGGATAACACCGGACGATAACAATCTAGTTTCGTCAGGAGGTGTATCGGAGCAAAAAATAATGGCAATGGTTAAGGAGCGAAATTATACTCACATGTCTTCATACATGAAGGAAGCCATTGAAGAAGCAGTTGATGCATTCTCAAGATCAAGAGATCCTCAAATTATTGATATCATCTTGGACAAGGCATGCTATGAAGAAATGTATGAGATGGCTCTTAACGTTGATGTAGATTTCATAATAAATCTGGTGAAAAAACAATTAGATTTATTGAATTTAAAGTCTTTTGTAAGATTGAAGCAGATGGGTAAAACATGGAATGTATTTGAGAAAGTGTATCTTGACCATGGAGAGGTCCCAATGAACCTTTACACCCAACACTGGGAGGAAAGCTACAGTCAAATTGCCGAAAGACTTAAACCATATAAATTGAAGGAAGTCATGGAAAAAGGCGCCGCTCATGTAGTTGAAAGAAATGATTTTAGTGTACTTGAAAAGCTCTGTGCCGATACGCTTATGGAATATAACAAGACTGCGAAATACGAGTCATTTGGTATTGCACCTATTGCAGCTTACTGGCTCGCAAAGGAGATCGAAATTGATAATCTGCGTATCATACTTCTTGGCAAGAAGGTAGGTCTTCCTGCAGAGAACATCATAGAAAGATTGAGGGAACCATATGTATAAAATAGGCATAATGGGTGATCGAGAATCTGTTATGAGTTTTAAGGCTCTTGGCCTTGACGTATTTCCAAGTGAAAATGAGGAAGATGCTCGTAAAACTCTTCATAGACTCGCTAAGGAAAAGTATGGAATTATTTACATAACAGAAAATTTGATTCACGCTATGGAAAAAGATATAGATAGGTATAACGACTCAATAATTCCTGCAATTATACCAATCCCCAGCAGGCAAGGCGCTTCTGGAATGGGGATGATGAATGTTAAAAAATCCGTTGAACGTGCTGTGGGAGCGGATATACTATTTGGAGGTGACAAGTAAATGAGTCAAGGAAAAATTGTCAAAGTTTCAGGACCACTTGTAGTGGCATCAGGCATGTCGGATGCTGACATGTTTGACGTTGTTCGTGTTGGCGAACAGGGACTTATTGGTGAAATATTGGAGATGAGAAATGATCTCGCTTCAATTCAGGTATATGAGGATACTGCTGGAATAGGACCAGGAGCCCCTGTAGTGACAACAGGAGCACCGCTTTCAGTTGAGCTTGGACCTGGCCTTATAGAGACCATGTACGATGGAATTCAAAGACCTCTTAAGGGCATGTACGAAGCTGTTGGAAGCAATATTACGAGAGGTATAGCTGTTCCAGCTCTAGATAGAGAAAAGAAATGGAAATTCTCGCCTTCGGTAAATGTAGGTGATGAAGTTGGCCCAGGAGATGTTTTGGGTACGGTTCAGGAAACCATCGTTGTTATGCAGAAGATAATGGTTCCGCCAAATGTTTCGGGTACGGTCAAAGAAATCTATCAAGGAGCCTTTACTGTAGAAGAAACAATTTGTGAGCTTGAGCTAGAGGACGGATCAACAAAAGAGTTGTCCCTCATGCAGAAGTGGCCAGTTCGTAGGGGCAGACCATACAAAGAAAAATTGGTTCCTGAAATGCCGCTTTTAACTGGACAGAGAGTTATAGATACACTATTCCCAATAGCAAAAGGTGGCGTAGCAGCTGTTCCAGGACCATTCGGTTCAGGAAAAACAGTTGTACAGCATCAGCTTGCTAAGTGGGCAGACGCAGATATCGTTGTATATATAGGATGTGGTGAACGTGGAAACGAGATGACAGATGTACTCATGGAGTTCCCAGAACTAACTGACCCTCATACAGGAGAATCTCTGATGAAGAGGACTGTTCTGATTGCAAATACATCCGATATGCCTGTAGCAGCACGTGAGGCTTCCATTTACACAGGAATTACAATAGCTGAATATTTCAGAGACATGGGTTACTCAGTAGCTTTGATGGCGGATTCAACATCTAGGTGGGCAGAGGCACTTCGTGAGATGTCAGGAAGACTTGAAGAAATGCCTGGTGAAGAAGGATATCCTGCATATCTTGGTTCAAGACTTGCTCAATTCTATGAAAGGGCAGGAAGGGTCGTTTCACTTGGTAAAGACGGAAGAGTTGGAGCACTTTCTGCAATTGGAGCCGTATCACCTCCAGGAGGAGACGTATCTGAGCCGGTTTCACAGGCTACACTTAGGATTGTAAAAGTATTCTGGGCACTTGATGCACAATTGGCATATAGGAGACACTTCCCAGCTATTAACTGGCTTTCGAGTTATTCGCTCTATGTAGACAGGCTCACAAAGTGGTATGAGCAAAATGTAAGTTCGGATTTTCCAAAGTTAAGAATGGACACTATTAGACTGCTTCAAGAAGAGGCAGAACTTCAGGAAATCGTTCAGCTTGTCGGCGTGGATGCATTATCGCACGAAGATAGAATCAAGCTTGAAGCATGTAAGTCAATACGCGAGGACTACTTGCACCAGAACGCCTTCCATGATGTTGACACATATACATCAATGGATAAGCAGTTTAAGCTGATGAGACTTATAATGGCGTACTACAACCTTTCAAGGGATGCTGTTAAGAAGGGCGCCAATTACAATAAACTGATAAGTCTTCCAGTAAGAGAACAGATTGGACGTTTCAAGTATGTCAAGGAAGAAGATACCGGCAAGAGGTTTGATGAGATAATGAAGGAACTAAAAGAATCAATTTCAGATTTGATTAGCAAGGGGGATGAATACAATGATTAAGGAATATAAAACTATATCTGAAGTCGTGGGACCTCTGATGCTGGTTGAAAATGTTGAAGGTGTTACCTATGATGAGCTTGGCGAGATTGTTCTTCCTGATGGCGAAAAGAGGCTTTGCAAGGTTCTAGAGGTTAACGGCAGCAATGCGATGGTTCAACTCTTTGAAAGTTCTGCAGGTATCAATCTAGCCGAGAGTACCGTTAAATTCCTTGGAAGGGGTACGCAGCTTAAGGTTTCACCAGAGATGATGGGACGTGTATTTGACGGCATGGGAAGACCAAAGGATGGTGGTCCTGAAATCATTGCTGAGAAATCTTTGGATATCAACGGACTTCCTATGAATCCGGCAGCCAGGGACTATCCGGCAGAATTTATTCAAACAGGCGTTTCCGCTATAGATGGTCTTAATACCCTAGTTAGAGGACAGAAGCTCCCTATATTTTCGGGTAACGGCTTGCCACACGCAGAACTTGCAGCACAGATTGCAAGACAGGCTAAGGTTCGTGGCGGAGAGAGTAACTTTGCGGTGGTATTTGCAGCAATCGGTATAACATACGAAGAGGCTGACTTCTTTGCAGCTGACTTTAGGAGGACGGGAGCTATTGATAGAACGGTAATGTTCCTTAATCTGGCTAATGACCCAGCTGTTGAGCGTATTGCAACACCTCGTATGGCACTTACTGCAGCGGAATATCTTGCATTTGAACTTGGCATGCATGTACTTGTAATTTTGACAGACATAACAAACTACGCCGAGGCTCTTCGTGAGGTTTCAGCCGCACGTAAGGAGGTGCCTGGTAGAAGAGGATATCCTGGATATTTATACACTGACCTTGCTACGATGTATGAGAGAGCAGGCAGAAAGAGGGGACAAGAGGGTTCGATAACTCTGATTCCTATTTTGTCGATGCCGGAAGATGACATAACTCATCCTATCCCAGACCTTACAGGATATATAACTGAAGGTCAGATTATTCTATCGCGTGAACTATACAGAAAGAATATTAAGCCACCTATTAACGTTTTACCTTCTCTATCCCGTCTTAAAGATAAGGGTATAGGAGATGGCAAAACGCGTGAAGATCATGCAGATACGATGAACCAGCTTTTCGCAGCATATGCAAGGGGCAAGGAAGCACTTGAACTCATGACTATTTTGGGCGAGGCTGCACTGAGTGAAGTTGACCTGATGTACGCCAAATTCTCGCAGGAGTTTGAACAGAAATACGTTTCGCAGGGCTATGACACTGACCGTACTATTGAAGAAACCCTTGATATCGGATGGGAACTTCTGAAGATCCTTCCTAAGAGCGAACTCAAGCGTATTGATGACGAGTATATTGAGAAGTATCTTTCTGAAGAATAAAATCTCACAAAATAGGTTTGATGCATGTATTGCTTAGATGCATGTGAATTCAGCCTAGAGATTTTATGGGTATGAGAGTGCAACAAAATAGCTTTAGAAAGAGGGTTTGTCAATGGAAAGAATGAAGGTAAATCCTACGAGGATGATGCTTACGACGTTGAAAAGACGTCTAGCAACTGCAACTCGAGGACATAAACTTATGAAGGATAAGAGAGACGAGCTTATGAAAACCTTCCTTGAAGTCGCTCGTGAAAACGGAAGGCTGAGACAGGAGGTTGAGAGCGGTCTTGAGGATGTGTATCGATCTTTTACAGTCGCATCGGCTATAATGTCAGGAGAAGTTATGGAAGAATCCCTGATGTTTCCTAAGCAGGGAGTAACTCTTGACATGGAAAAAAAGAATATAATGAGTGTGGAGGTCCCAATATTTACGTTTCAGACTGAAGCGGACGAATCTGCGGATATATTCCCATACGGATTTGCTAGAACATCAGGAGAACTCGATACAGCCGTTAGTGGCCTTTCAGACATGTTTCCAAAACTTCTTGAACTAGCCGCAAAAGAGAAGGAGACTGCTCTTCTTGCTGCAGAACTAGAAAAGACAAGGAGACGTGTAAATGCCTTGGAATACGTTGTAATTCCTAGGCTTGAGGTAACAATCAAGTATATAACAATGAAACTTGATGAAGATGAAAGAGGAAACCAGACAAGGCTTATGAAGGTTAAAGATATGATGCTAGAAGAAGCCATCCGTCAACGTAGGAAAAAAGACGAGGAATGTCTGGGGTAGTCTGATAATAGGGAAATTCAAGGTATATTCTAAATTGAAATATAAGAACGGGAATGTAGATTTTGCACTCTTGTAAGAACTAGAATGCAAGTTGAAGTTTTATCTGCACTCCCGTTTTTTTGACAAAATAAATAATGCGAGGAAGTGATAAACTTTAAGGATATATTTTTATGGTATAATGTATCTATTAATATCAATTAGTCTTACGTTGGGATGTGCAAAACGCAAGACGTTACATATGCTGAATTTTAGATGGAGAAGCTATGAAGAAAGGCGATTTAATTAAGGTTAAAATTATTGATGTTTCTAATGAAGGCAATGGAGTTGCAAGAGTGCATGGTGATAGCGATTCAAATAATCGCGTTATTTTTGTCAGTGGTGCTACCCTTGGCGATGAGGTGCTCTGCGAGGTGACAAAGATCAAGAAAAATTATGCTGTTGCAAAGGCGGAGAATATTATTGTGCCGTCACAATTTAGAAAATCTTCTGAAGATGTCTGTCCCCACCTTATAGAAGGTTGCGGAGGCTGCAATATAGGTCATTTAAATTATACAAAACAACTCGATCTCAAAAGTAAAAGAGTGAGGAATGCTCTTACAAGGATTGGAGGTTTTTCATTAGAATCAGATGAGGTAATATTTAAAGAGATAATACCGTCAAATAATGATAAGGCATATAGAAATAAAGCTGTTTTTTCGATTGAGGTCTCAAAAGTTGGATTTCTCAAAACAATGAGTAGAGATGTTGTAGCTTGTCCTCACTGTCAGATATTGATGCCTGAACTAAAATATGCCGCATCTGGGCTATCAAAATTTTTAAAAACATATCCTAAAGAATCTAAATATATAAAAAAATTTATGGTTAGAGTAGGGGATGATGGTCAGATTATGGCAGTTATTTTTGGATCGATATCTAGCATTAGCCACATGCAGGAACTCTGTGATTTTGTATCTGAAGAATGTGAACTTATATCATTATATAGCGTTGACATTATTGAAGATAAAACGTGTAATAACAGCAAAAAGCTGAATTCTAAAATAAAGTCGCCACAGCTTTTAGCTGGTGCCACTACAATTCAAAAAACCATTGGTAATTTAACTTTCGAAGTTGGTCCAGATGCCTTCTTCCAAGTAAATGAAGAGCAAACTCGCATACTATATGAAACAGTTAGAGAGTTTGTTGGAGAACTGGATCAGGAATACGCTGGAGAATTAAATTACAAAAATTCTGCGAGTACTTCAGACGAACTTTCAGACAATAAGCACAAAACGAATATAGTAGATTTATATTGTGGCGTAGGGACAATTGGCCTTTCAATGTCTAAAGATGACAATTACATTATCGGAGTTGAGTCAAACCGTGAGGCTGTATTGAATGCTAATCGAAATGCTGTAATAAATTCTATTGTGAATGCACGTTATTTTCATGGGGCTGCAGAAAATGTTCTACCCAAATTGATTGATGAAGGTATTGACGATTTTAAACTCAAGAAAATTGACTTGATAGTTATGGATCCACCGCGTGCTGGATGTGATAAGGTTTTACTTGATACTATTGGACTGGTTATGCCGAAGTCGATTGTGTATGTTTCTTGTGATCCTGCAACACTAGCACGGGATTTGGCTATTTTGTGCAATGAATATGGATATAAGCTTGGGAAGGTTTGCCCTATGGATATGTTTCCGGGGAGTTTGAATATAGAGACAGTCTGTTCTTTGTCACGAATGAAATAATTAGAATACTAATAGAATTATCACCGTTAAAAATATTCTAATGCTCGATGTAATAATATAGCTTATAATTTTTTATGTGAATATGTTGTTAAAACAACATAAATGGTTTTTGATTTTAGCTATAATATAGAAAAATAGCAAAGAAAGGAATCTATTGATATGGCAAAGAAACTCGATTTAAATAAAACAGTATTTGAACTGACACAGGAATATTCGGAACTTATTGATATTATGGTGGAACTTGGTTTTAGCGAAATTACAAAAAAGCCTATGTTGCATTCCGTTGGTAAATTGATGACTATTCCAAAGGGTGCGAAGATGAAGAACATATCCATAATGGATGTTGTGACTAAACTGGTTAGCAATGGATTTGAGTTAGTTGGTGACATGCCAGAAATTGCATCTATTCCAAAGTCACAAGTGAATGACAGGGAAATAAGCGATTCATCCACAGATCGCAAAGAACAATTGAAAGTTTATCTTAAGAGACTCGGCAGTGGAGAAATGCTTGAAGATGTCAGAGCAGATTTTGTCCGTGAATTTGGAGAGGTTGAGGCATCAGAAATTATGCAAGCGGAGCAAGAACTTTTGAAGGAAGGTACACCGCTTTCTGAGGTTCAGCGTCTTTGCGATGTTCACTCTGCTCTTTTTCACGGGATGACTAAAGAAGAGAAAATTGCTAATGCTGAAAAGGAAGTTGAGGCTTCACTTTTAAGACAAAAGGCTCATGAAGAACTGAATAAAAGTAATCATTTTAATGAAAATGACTATGGTGATAAAAATGCAAAGGCCGTAGAGCTCGAAGAAATCACGGGTCATCCACTTTATACATTTACAAAAGAAAATAATGTGCTTGCAAAGCTACTTATAAATTTCAAGGAAGGGGGAGATGAATCTCTCATACCTAAAATTCGTGAGCTTTCGATACATTATGCAAAGAAGGGCGATCTTCTCTATCCTCTGCTCAAAGTTAAGTATGGAATATCTGGACCCTCAGACGTAATGTGGACGGTAGACGACGAAATCCGAGATGAGCTTGGTGCGCTTGTAAGGGAGAATGATCGTGGTGAAGAATGGAATAAAAGACTTGATGCCGTGCTCACCCGTGCCGAAGAGATGATTTACAAAGAACAAAATATTTTGTTCCCAATCTGTGCTGTAAATTTTACAGAAGATGAGTGGTATGCTATTTATCGTGATGCCAAGGATTACGAAGATTGCTTGGGAGTTGCAAGTGAAACATGGGAGGCTGCTGAAAGTGCAATGGAAAACGACGTGTCATCCATAAAAGATGGTGAAGTCTCTATGCCGGGAGGACATCTGACGATTGAGCAACTTACCGCACTCCTTGATACTATCCCGATGGAAATAACATTTGTTGATAATGACAATATCAATCGCTATTTCAACGACGGACCGAAGGTATTTAAACGACCTATAATGGCCCTTAATCGTGACGTTTTCTCATGTCATCCACCTAAAATCGAGCCAATGGTGCGTCAGATTCTTGATGATTTTAGAAATGGTATCCGTGATTTCGTGGATGTTTGGATGGAAAAAGGGGGACGCACAATGCTAGTTAAGTACATGGCTGTGCGAGATAAATCAGGTAAGTATCTTGGGACATTAGAACTAGTACAGGATATGGAATTCGCAAAAGAGCATTTTCTTGTTAAAGAAGCATAACTTTTATTAAGGATTTCTCTGTTGATACTATATGGAGAAAACTTTTAATATATTTGTTCTTCCAACCATTCTTTTAAAACAACAGCATGATTATATTTTTCGTTTTTTGCAGCATAAAGCAGGGTCACATTATGATCCTGCATTTCTTTTTTGCACAAAGTTTCAAATTTTTTTGAAACCTCGCTGGTGTCCAATTCCTGCGTATAAAGCTTTTTAAATTCATCATATTTTTCTGGGTCATGAGAAAACCATTTTCGTAGTTCATTTGATGGAGCAATCTCCTTTGCCCAAAAATCAATCATGGCATTTTCCTTCTTTATTCCACGCGGCCATAATCTATCCACCAGAATACGAAACCCGTCTGTTTCTGCGAGAGGTTCATAAATTCGTTTGCATTTCAATTCATTCATAAAATTCTCCATTTAGTTGTTAAAACAACATATTTGTTATTTTAATTGTAGTATAATCAAAACAGAAAATCAAGAAACAGAAAAAATATTTATAGATTCTGTATTCTGAAAATGGAGAACTCTAAAATTTGGCATTGATTCTTGGGAAAGGAAATAATATCTAATGAAGATTGAAGGAAATCAAAATATACAAGAAATCAAAAAAGAGTTAAGAAAGAAAATGTTGTCTCAATCTCTTAAACTTACAGAACATTACAAAAGAGATTCTGACAGGCGTATTATTGAATTGTTGCTCGAACTCCCTGAATATAAAAGGGCAAATAGCGTTTTTTGTTTTGTAGGGTTAGAACATGAGATTAATACAAGACCATTTCTTAAGCATGTACTTGCGGATGGAAAGATATTAGCAGTTCCACTTTGCACGGAAAAAGGAATTATGGAAGCAAGAAGAATATTATCCCTTGACGAACTGAAAAAAGGGTACTATGGTCTCTTCCAGCCAGATGCATCTTCAGAACTTATTCCAATAAATAATATTGAGTTTGCAGTTATCCCATGTTTAACAGCTGATCATAAAGGGAATCGGTTAGGACACGGAGGAGGTTATTATGACAATCTTTTTAACAAGCATTCGGACGTGCCAGCTGCAGTAATATGCAGAGAGCGTATGTGTAATGAAGTGATACCCATAGAGCTATTTGATCATTGTTTTCAAATAACGGTTACAGAGAATTCTGTATTCCGAAATAATAATTGAAGTAAAGGGAGGTTATGAGAATGAGAACAGCACAAGGTAGTGTCAATACAGAAATGTCTGTAAGAAAGGAGAGTATGATGAACGAAGCAATAAAAGCAGGAGAAGTTTTTAGATTGAGAGACCTTATTTCGTATGAGGAAGACAAGATCATGAACATGGCTGTGGTGGATAATGACAAGATGAAGCTTGTTGTTATGGCGTTTGATGAAGGTACCAGGCTTTCGGAGCATGCCGCTCCCGGCGAGGCAATCGTCTTCGCTTTGGACGGCGAAGGTGTTATTGAATATGAAGGTCAAGAACACCTTATAAAGGCGGGCGAGAATTTTCATTTCGCGAAAGCTGCTCTGCATTCAGTAAAAGCAACAAAGAAATTCAAGATGGCGCTTATTATCGCATTGGATTAAAAGAAAGAGAGGTTGATAATTATGAAGTATTTTGTAAATGATGGATGTATAGGATGCGGGCTTTGCGAGGCAACCTGCCCAGAAGTATTTAAGATGACAGATGAAGGTGTAGCAAAAGCTATTGAAACAGAAGTGCCTACGGAATTAGAATCTGCAGCAACGGAAGCAAAGGACGGATGTCCTGTTGGTGCTATTGAAGAGGCATAAGGAGACCAACTATGAAAAGTCAAGATAAAATTTAGCAAAAAATAGAATAATTTATTTTGCAAAAACAGTGCAAGCCAAAAAGACCTCCCATGAGGAAGCCTCAAAAAACATATGGGCGGAATCTAATCTAATTTAAAT
>JAQYRL010000064.1 GCA_028725765.1 Clostridiales bacterium | reverse complement strand
CAAAATATGAATGAAAGAGAGAAACTTGAAAAGAGTATCAATATGTGGGGCGATGCAGTTGTTTGGGGAGAACTACATAAATCATCGAATTACCCTGTTTATTGGGATTAGCCACCAACTCTTTTTGTCCGCTTAGCCTAAATCGGTGCCACCAGTAAAACTGGTGGTTCGAACTGGGGCTATAAGCCCCTATAAATGACCCGCGCCTAAAGACGCGGGTCATTTAAATTTACTGATTTCCCTAGTTCGACACAGCCGCTTTACGTATTGCACCTAGCTCATCCAATATTCTCTTTGCTACAAAATTATCGCCTTCCCAAACTTGCCTCTCGTCTCCTCTATCCATGAAAAGATCTTCGCCCTTTCCTAAAATCAAAACAAAGTCTCCCCTGTTTGCGAATTTAATAGCTTCCTCAATGGCGCTCTGTCTGTCAGCGATTATAGCAACTTTATCATCAGGAAGATCACCTTTAATCTGTTTTGCAATGCTTACAGGATCTTCATCTCTAGGATCCTCCTCTGTAATAACAACATAATCAGAATTATTATATGCTGTTATGCCCATGGATGGTCTCTTCGTTTTGTCCCTCTTACCAGCAGAGCCGAATACTGAGATAATCCTTGGGCTCTCATTATTTGGCTCACCATTTGATTCACAAACAGATTCAACAAACTCATAAACCTTTTCCATTGCATCAACTGTGTGTGCATAGTCAACTATGACATTTATGCCTAATTCATTAGCAACAGGCTCCATCCTTCCATCGACTTGCGTTATTTGATCAAGCCAGCCTGTGAAATCCTCAATTTTGAACCCTCTCTGATGGAGGCATGCTATTGCTGCGACCAAATTATATACATTGTATTCTGCAAGCAGATTGGTCTCTATCTGATAGATTGATTTTCCAAATGCACCATCGCTGTTCATTACAAGAGAGTCAATTCTCGACCTGTGAGCATCCATGGCGCGAGAAGAAACTTCCAATGTGAATGAACTGCCATCAGCCCTAAGCACCAGGTCTCTTATCATGTAATCCGATTCTTTCATTCCATATGTGAAGATTTGTCCGCCCGAAACTTCCTTAAGTGTCTCTATAGTAATCTCATCATCCGCGTTGAGTATCGATATAGCATCGGGAGAAAGTCCCTTAAATAAAAGCTGTTTTGCAGCAAAATACTCTTCCATCGTCTTGTGAAAGTCGAGATGATCGTGAGTTAAATTCGTAAATGCAGCAACATCAAAAGAAATTCCGTCGACCCTTCCCATAGCCAGTCCATGTGAACTCACTTCCATAGAGACCGCACGCATACCTGCATTCACCATGTCATATAAGTATTTCTTTAATGTGATCACATCGGGAGTGGTCAGGTCTGCGGCTATCGAAACTTCTCCGTATTTGATCCCATTGGTTCCTATGTAACCACAGCTAATCGGTGACGACATCCCGTTCTCGAGTATATCGCGGATTACATTAGTCGTTGTCGTTTTGCCGTTAGTACCTGTAACACCGTAGACGACTATTTTGTCGCCTGGCTTATCATAAAAGTTGTCAGCAATGTCAGACATTGCTCGTCTCATATCATCTACTAATATAAATTCAGTCTTTTCTTGATTGAAGTCGTCGGCAGATTTGATTGAATCTAGACTTTTTTCATCCGACAAAACAACGGCAACAGCTCCGTTATCGATTGCGCTTTGAATATATTTATGCCCATCAGTTTCCAAACCTTTTACGGCAAAAAAAGCAAAGCCGGGCTTTACCTTCCTTGAGTCAATCGTCAAACCAACAATGTTTATATCATCAGCATTGCTAAGTCCCTTTTCTTCAAAATTTAGCGTTTCCTTATTGATGGCCCTATATTCTACATCTTTAAGAATTTTAGATAATTTCATCCGGCACTCCCTTCAATCCAAATCATCGGCTTTAACAGGAGCCTCAAAATTAAATGACGGCATCAGTTCTAATTTAAATCTGCTGAACTTTCTCTTACGGTCAATGAGCACCTTGGTTTCCTTATCATCAATCTCTCCAGTTCTTATGTATCTGTCAAGCACATCGTAGGTAAATCCTAGGTTGTCTTCATCACTCTTACCTGATAGTCCATCCTCCGGAACCTTGTATATGAGGTGATTAGGAAGTCCCAATGCTTCTCCGATTTCTCTAACCTCGTGTACCGTTAGATGCGAAAGTGGACTGAAATCTCCCGCTGCATCGCCGTATCTAGTAGAATATCCAACCCAGTCCTCAGATAGATTGCATGTGTTTGCAACCCTACCGTTCATACTCTGTGAAACTGCATAAGTTGTTGACATCCTTATTCTCGCAGGCAGGTTTACCTTAGCCTGATTTGAAATCTGTGATCCCATTGATTTTTCAATTTCTTCAGTTATTGTTTTAACCGTTTCGCCTATATTTATTATGCAGTGGCCAATCCCTAGATGGTTCACAAGGTCCATCGAAGCATCAATATCATGCTGCTCGCCCTGTGGCATTAACACTCCGTATACCCTGTCACGTCCCAGTGCCTCAACACAGAGAGCTGCTACAACAGAACTATCCTTACCTCCGCTGATCGCAACAACTGCGGGGCTGTCTTTACCATTTTTTGAAAACCAATCTTTGATCCATGCCACTATTTTGTTCTTAACGTCATCTCGATCAAATTGGAATTGGCTAATTTCAATTGATTTCATTATTCCTCCCAAAGCGTCAAATGCTTATCTTCAAGTGTTTAAATTGTATGATTGCGAACGCTAAAATGCTGCAAATGTTTAAAGTGTTTGAATTCGAACGCTAAAATGCTACGAATGCACAATATGCTATATGACCTCAATTTGACAAGGTCCCATCGCCTTTAGCGCATTGTCGTGGCTTTCAGGAGTAACACCAGCACAAAGTTTTCCCATAACCTTAATCGGAGTCTCTGGGAAATAAGCCTTGAGAATCATTGAGTTTGAAATTACGCATATGTCGGTACATACGCCTGTCAGGACAATTTCTTCTGGCTCACCACCTGCAGCTTCTTCCACCCATTTACCTATGTCCGCAGCTCCAAACGAATTTTTCAACAAAATATTTTTGCTGTCAGCATATGGGCGCAGTTCGGGAATGATTTGCCAGCCATCTGTTCCCTCAATGCAATGCTCCACAGGCAGATATCTTCCCTCCTGAGATTTTAGATATTCAGCATCGTGAGTATCAAGAGTGAACAAAATTTCGTATCCTTCAGACTTTTTTTTCTCAATCTCTTTCTTTAAATCCTCTACAATTGACCTTCCTTCATCGTTTCCAAGCGGTCCCGTGATAAAGTCATTTTGCATATCTATAACTATGAACACCTTTTTTTTAGTCATTTTATCCACCTTATAAATTTGATATTTATGCAATATTTTCTGTTTAATTATATCATTTTAGAAGTTTATTGTCTAATCTCTTAATGCGTTTATTGCGATATTATAATTTTGTTAAGCGGCAGTCTGTGGGTTGATTTTAACGGCCATAAATTGTGGTCAAAAAATAGATTTAAATATATTTTTGTGATATTATTATTTCTAGTAACGAGCATCTATAATGCTTTATATCTTAATTAATATCAGAGCAACGAAAGGTAGGAAATATGAAAAAGATACACACTGATAACGCACCAAAAGCGCTTGGTCCATATTCACAGGCTATCATTTCAGGAAATTTTGTTTTCACCTCTGGTCAGGGCGGAATTAATCCTGAAACTAGAAAGCTTGCAGATGGCCTTGAAGCTCAAACTGAACAGCTGATGATGAATTTAAAATCCATTCTTGAAGAGGCTGGCTCAAGTCTTGATAAAGTAGTTAAAACTACTTGTTTCCTCAAGGATATTAACGACTTTAAAGCCTTCAATGAAATTTATGCAAAATACATAAAAGAAAAACCCGCAAGGAGCTGCATTGCTGCTGCCGATCTTCCAGGCGGATTTCTCGTTGAAGTTGAGGTCATTGCTGAAATTTAAATTCAATTTGGCTCAATAGATTTTAGCTTTGCTATTTTTACTGAGGGCGGTTTAATCATCGCCCTCTATTTTTATTTTAAACACAAACATCCCATCTCTATTCTCAACCTTGTACCTTAGATTGTAATTTTCTAAGAGGTTCTTAACGATGTATAGCCCTAGTCCATTGCTATTTTCTTTGTTTAGGTTGAAGTTAATATCAAAAATTTTATCTACGTCTATTTCCTCAATATCACAGTCATAGGTATTTTCAATATAAAGCCATTCCTCGTGACATTCTTCGTGAGCTACTTCATTATTATCATTTTCCCCATTATTACTGTTGCTATTTGCCTTATCCCTATTAGCAGTGTCGTTAGCTTCGGCATTCTCTACATCAAAACATTCAACCCCCATATTCACATTCCCATTGAATCCAGTGTATTTCACCGCGTTGCCGACAAGGTTAGACAAAATAATTTTAAGCGCAGACCTGCCTATCAAAATTTGCTCATCAGATATGGAATTATTAATCTTAATATTTTTCTGATCTATGAGAAGCTCGTATTTCTTTAAGACTTCTTCCAAAGCAGGCTTGATTTCCATAATCTCCTCGCCATTTTTCATATTCTCAATCGAAGAGATATGCAAAATCTGAGAAATATTTTGTGTTAGATCATCCACAATTTCAATGCAATTGGTAATGTATGCGTCCCGATCTTTATACTTTCCGATGTTAAACTTCATATTTTCAAGTATGATCTTGAGACTGGCCAAAGGTGTTTTCAGTTCATGAGATGCGCCCCTGAAGAAATTGTATTTTAGCCTTTCAAGCTCCAAGATTTCCTTGTTTTTCAGTTCCAAATCATCGATGGATTCAAGGAGCGTAGAATATAATTGGTTAATCTGAGACTTTAGTTCTCCAACTTCGTTTTCTGAGTCCACGGTCAAATATGCAGTCTTATCAAGTGTCATCATCCTATCTGTAATTTCCTTGATATCATCAATGTTGCTCTTGATTGCTCTAGCATAAATCATTGAAACGACGATTGAAACAAAGAACGAAATTAACAGAGAGTAAGGTAAAATACCTAAACTCAAATTTTTAGCTTCCCTATTCATATCTGCTGTTGAAACAAACTGGAGATATATCTCGTTGCCCGTATTCAGCATGACTTTTCGCTCTTCAATTACAAGAGAATTGTTTTTGCTTTGAGGATCAAAATCTATATTATCTTTAATATTTATTTTGTTCTCTCCGCCATGTTCTCTGATAAACCCCTTGATTTCTCCTGTATCTGAGAACACGTCTAGGTATTCCTCAACATACGTCAGGTCCTTACCATCCAATTGCTCAGCGATTTCGTCAGCTTTTGAATTTATTTCAGCCGTCCGGCTCTTAAGATAAGTCTTTGGAAAAATAAAAAACAAAGAGAGATGTATCAATAAAATTATTATACTCAGCAGCAAAAACGTCTGAACGAACATCTTCGGCAATATCTTTAGATTCTTCATTTCCTCACCAGTTTATAACCTACATTTCTAATGGTTACTATACAATCAAGTTCCAGTTTCTTTCTAAGCTCCTTGATATAAACATCTATGACGCGGTCATATGGAATGTCGTCGCTTTCCTTCCACACACTATCTATTATTTGAGATCTTGTAAGCGCCTGACCTTCGTTATCCAGAAGACATTTTAATATCTCAATTTCTTTTGCATTAACATCTACGAGACTACCATTTACAGATGCCGTATACCCTGTGAAATCAACCTCTGTATTATTATATTCAAACTTTTCTACTTTACAAAAATATTTTTCTATTAAGGCGTCCACCCTAACCTTCAGCACTGGGAGGGAGAACGGCTTTTCGATATAGCCGTCCGCTAAGTTAGTGAATGCATCTATTTTGTATTCCTCATCACTGAATGCAGTCAAGATTAAAACCGGCAAATTGCTTTTACCCCTTATTTCTCGTAGAACTTCAAGACCATTTTTGAAGGGTATCTGTATATCGAGTATTACTAGACTCACTTCGCTATTGAACTTGTCGAGCGCCTCGATTCCATCACTAGCCTCAATTACGCTATATCCAAACTCTGAAAGATATTCCTTGATACCTTCCCTTATCATTCGGTCGTCTTCAACAACAAGAATTTTCATCAGCTCTCCGCTCCCCATCACTTCATAATTTAATTATATTATATATCAACCAAAAGGTCTTTTGGATTTTTCTTCAAAATACTAGAAGATGATACCACTAATGACACCAAAAGTGCAAGCGACATGAACAAAACAACATATATCATCGACTCTGGCAAAATATTGATATCAAGACTGGTCAAAGTCTTATTAAATCCATCTACCTCTGCTCCGCCACCAAGTTGACCTGATGCAGATTCGCTCGCTATTTTCTTCGCAATATCGCCTGTAACTTTCTTTAAAATACTGTTTCCGAGCATTTTACCAGCATATCCTGCAACAAAATACGATGCTATAAAGGCAGGAATTGAGATAAAGACGAGTTCCATCGCTAACTGTATGAATAGCTTTGTCTTGGTGATACCAAGGGATAGAAGAACAGCCATCTCTTTCTTTCTTGCATTCATCCACAAGAAAAGAAGTAGCGATACAATGACAGCCGCAAATACTAATGAGCCAACAAGCAATTTATTTGCTATTCCATATATTCCGGATATTGATTGCTGCAATGCGGGATAATTTGACGAACTCTTAATCAGATTATACTGACTCCAATCAATGTCTAGTTTTTCAAGACTGCTTATTACATCATCGATGTCTTTGTCTCCCTTTACAAAGAACGTTGCATCCTGATAAACGGCGGTATCCTCAGTGTTTCCATATACCTTAGCCGCAGTATCTAAGTCCGTAACCAAAGTGTTCTCATAAAGCTCCTGTGCCGCACTAACTCCACCTTCATTATGGCCATCAAAAAGTCCCTTTATCTCAGCTTCCACAGTCTCATCTGCAGCTTTTTCGTTATCGGCATCGAAGAGATTCGACTTGATTTTTATCTTATCCCCAACCTTCAAACCATTCTTCTCTGCCAAATCCTTATGTAACAAAACCTTGTTCTTATCTCCATTTTTTAGGTGTTCTCCCTCAACAAGTTTATATGCCCCAGAAACAAATTTCGTCTCCTTTGAAGAATCATTTACACCAGTGAGCATAACCGTTCTTTTAAAGTTTTTTGCCCTTTCCGGAGATTGATTTGAAAGTGTCTCCTGAGTTTCAATTATATCATGATCAACAAGGTCAGCGACGCTGTTAATCCTCTTTACATAATCATCTATATCCTTTGTTTCAGCGATTTTCTTTATATCCTGTCCTCTGACATTTCCGCCACCCCTTGGCGTGCCTGGGTTCACTTGCCTATTTATCTCCATCGAAAAACTATTATTTATATTCCCAAAAGTCTCCTTCGAAGCTCTGTCCGTAGCATCCTTGATTGACAAGCTAATTAGACTCAGTGTAGACATGGACAAAATAATCAAGAGTATAATCAAAGACTTAAGTCTTTTTCTCGTCACATACGCAAAAGCATTTTTAATCATAAATTCCCCCTATTTCTCTCTGTTCAAAACCTTTAAATTCTTACCAGCAAGCTCCAAAACAATATCGGCAGCCGTTGCAACTTCCTTGCTATGTGTAACCACTATCACACACTTATTTCTCTCTTTTGCTAATTCCTTTAGCACATCAATTATTTCTGATGCCGTCGAAGCATCCAAATTTCCAGTAGGCTCATCAGCCAAAATTACGGGTGCTTCCGATACCAAAGCCCTTGCTATGGCTACCCTCTGTTGCTGCCCACCGGACAGTTTCATCACATTCCTCTTAATTTGACCCTTATCTAAACCTAGCTGCAACAAAATATCTGCAGGCGCTTTCGGGTTTACCAGTCTAATGTTTTCGAGTGGAGACAGATAATCTATTAGGTTGTAATTTTGAAATACCAAAGAAATGTTATTCTTCCTATGATTGCTATACCCCGTCTTTTCAATATCTTCATTTTCAAACAGAATTTGACCCTTCTTGGGTTTATCAAGACCTGCAAGCAATGATAAGAGAGTTGATTTTCCCGCACCTGATTTTCCTATAATTGCATAGAATTTACCTAGTTCAAACTTCTGGTTGACTGATGATAATATTTTCTCTTTTGAATTTGAATAACCATAATTTACATTTTTAATTTCCAATACACTCATTTCCAACTCCTAACTTATATGACATGTTTTCCCGATGTTTACCGATAATTAAATCTTATATCTAACTTATTTGCGATAAAATATCTTTTGGTTTCTTAATAATAATCATTGTAGAGGCAATAACAACCGATATGAGGATTACTAATAGCAACAATAGGTAGCTTTGGGTAAAATTAACTAAATTCACCATAATATTTTTATTATCAATTATTGTTTTGCCTAGCATCCCCATATCTTCCGTGCTTACCAAGCTACCTATTATATTATTGAGCACAAGACTGCCGAATATTGCAGATACCAGTGCTGAAGGTAAAGAAACTATAACAAGCTCTGTTATAAACTGTCCAACAATTGCAGCTTTACTAACCCCTATTGACAATAGAATTCCTATCTCGTAAACTCTTTCTCTGAGCCACAAAATTAGTATTAGTGCCAAAACAGTAATTCCTGCAATCATGATTGACATAGTCATTATTCTGATTATGTGTTTCACACTACTCAATGATTCTAAAGCGTCCTTGAATGCGCCATTATCCTTTGCAACGTTATATGAAGAATCTTGAGTGGCTATTTTGTTTACTTCCTTAAAGATTTGCTGATGTGCGATAAAGAAGTAATAGAAGTGTAAAAAATTTTGCCGTTCCTATCCGGCACTTGGCCATTGTGTCGGATAGGTCGGGCGTTAGGCTTCGGGCAAGTCAATTTTGCCGACAAAGCTGTAATAAATCTCAA
>JAQYRL010000063.1 GCA_028725765.1 Clostridiales bacterium | reverse complement strand
TATTTTGTGATATAAAATAAATGAAGAAAAGACGTTTAAATGATGACAATTACAGGAGAATGAAATGAATGAATTTTATGTGAGTCCCCTTTCGGAGCGGTATGCTGGCAGGGAGATGAAAGAACTTTTTTCACCGCTTACAAAGTTTAGAACGTGGCGTAAACTTTGGATTGCACTTGCCGAAGCCGAAAAGGAACTTGGGCTTCCAATCACTGATGAGCAGATCAGTGAACTCAAAAAGTTTAAAGATGATATAAACTTTGAGGATGCTAAAGCACGCGAAAAAGAAGTCAGACATGACGTAATGTCCCATGTGTATGCCTACGGTCTGCAATGCCCCAGTGCTAAGGGAATAATCCACCTCGGAGCAACTTCCTGCTATGTCGGAGACAATACGGATATTATTTTGATGGCAGAAGGTCTTAAACTTCTTCGAAAAAAATTAATCTCTGCAATTGCAAGACTATCTGATTTCGCCAAGAAATATGCGTCAATGCCGACTTTGGCGTATACCCACTACCAGGCAGCACAGCCTACTACGGTTGGCAAACGTGCTACGCTTTGGATTAACGAACTCATCCTTGACCTTGAAGACCTAGATTACGTCCTATCTACCCTTAAACTTTTGGGATCTAAGGGCACAACGGGTACACAGGCTAGCTTCCTTGAGTTATTTGAGGGAGACCACATAAAGTGCAGAGAACTCGACAACAAAATAGCCGAGAAAATGGGCTTTTCTTCTTGCTATGCTGTATCGGGTCAGACGTACTCAAGAAAGGTTGACACAAGGGTCTTAAATGTACTTTCCGGTATAGCACAGTCAGCACATAAATTTAGTAATGACATAAGACTACTGCAGCACATGAAGCAGGTTGAAGAACCTTTTGAAAAGCACCAAATTGGTTCATCTGCAATGGCCTATAAGAGAAATCCTATGCGTTCTGAGAGAATGGCAGCATTATCAAATTACGTAATAGTAAACAACACTAACCCTGCTATAACCGCTGCAACCCAGTGGTTTGAACGTACATTGGACGATTCAGCAAACAAGAGGCTATCCGTTCCCGAAGCCTTCCTAGCAACGGACGGAATTTTGGAGTTATATAACAATATTGCTGACGGTCTAGTTGTTTATCCTAAAGTTATCGAGGCACAGTTGATGGCAGAATTACCATTTATGGCTACAGAGAATATATTGATGGATGCGGTCAAAGCTGGTGGTGACAGGCAGGAACTACACGAACGTATCAGAACTCACTCCATGGAGGCCGCAAAAACTGTAAAAGAAGAAGGAAAACCAAACGATCTTCTTCATAGAATTGCACAAGATCCTGCATTCAATATAAGTGAAGAAGAAATTAAGAAAATAATTAAGCCAGAGAATTTCACGGGAAGAGCTGAGCAGCAAACCATCGATTTCATTTCAGGTATAGTCCAACCTATTCTAGATGAAAACTCAAATGATATAGGTGTACAAACTGAAATCAACGTATAAAAAACTTATAGAATATCAAAAGGCAATTTTTATAAATGTTTTGTATGACAGTCACAGTTTTTAATGAAAGGAAGATTAAAATGTTTAAAGAAGCTGTAAGACCTGCATGGGTAGAAGTTAACTTATCAAACCTAGATTTCAATATCAAAAAGATTAGAGAAAAGATCGGTCCCGACCGCGAGATGATAGGAGTGATTAAAGCAGATGCATATGGTCATGGTTCAGTAGAATGTGCAGAGGTGCTCCGTGAAAATGGTGTTAAGATGTTTGCAGTTGCAACTCTTGCAGAAGCAATTCATCTAAGAGATAACGGAGCCCGAGAAGAAATTATTATTTTGGGCCTTACACCTGATTTCTACGTTGACATATTAATTAAATACGACTTAACGCCAGTTGTTTGCTCGCTTGATAATGCAAAAGCTATTAATGCCGCTGCAAAGGCTGCAAACAAAACAATCAAAGCTTTGATAGCTATCGATACCGGAATGGGTCGAATAGGTTATTTGGCTGATGAAGTTGATAAGGCTATACCTGAAATTAAGGAAATGACAACGCTCAGCAACTTTAAAATCAAAGGTATGTTTTCTCATATGGCAACTGCTGATGCTGCTGACAAGAGTTTTTCTCATTTACAGGAAGAAAAATACAACAAGTTTTTCAAAGCTCTTACTGACAATAACATCGAGATCCCTTTTAGAACCCTTGCTAACTCCGCATCAATTATGGAGATTCCCGATGTTTACTTTGATGCAGTAAGGCCTGGCATTATTTTGTACGGTTGCTATCCTTCTCACGAAGTGTTAAAAGAGAATCTTGATATTAAACCAGTTATGTCTGTAAAAGCCGCAATTGTTCACCTCAAGGATGTTCCTGTTGGATTTTCATGTGGTTATGGTAGAAAGTTTATATCTGAAAGACCTTCAAAAATCGCGACGCTTGCCCTTGGTTATGCTGATGGCTATCCTAGGCCTTACTCTCCTAATGCACATGTAATTGTTAATGGTGTTTTGTGTCCTGTTGCAGGTAATATTTGCATGGATCAGTGCATGGTCGATGTTACAGATGTTCCTGATGTTAAGCTAGGTGATGAGGTAATTGTAATGGGAAGTGACGGCAAAAACACTATTTTGGCAGATGACATTGCCGATGCTACCGGAACTATTAACTACGAAATAACCTGTGCGTTTGGACAGAGACTACCTAAGGTTTTTGTAAAATAATAAGATAGAGTAAGTTATTTGCAAGGTTTAAGAGTTGGTGAAAATTTTTTAAAATTCCCTCTCAAAAACCTTGCATTTGTTTTTTACATAACATATAATTTAGAAATGAAATTGAAAATTTTTACAGATGGTGCGTGCTCAGGTAATCAAAATGAAGATAATTTTGGTGGTTGGGGCGCGATTTTAAAGTTGAATCTACACGAAAAAGAAATTCACGGTGGTGAGCCTGACACAACCAATAACAGGATGGAACTCACTGGAGTGATAGAGGCCTTTTCTGCTCTCAAAAAGCCTAACCTTGACATACAGGTCTATACCGATAGTGCCTACATAGTTAACTGTTTCAAAAATGGTTGGCATATTAATTGGCAGAAAAATGGCTGGAAAACTGCAGCCAAGAAGCCCGTTGAAAATAAAGATTTATGGGAAAGATTGCTGTTACTAATGGATGGACATTCCGTACAGTTTATTAAAGTTAAAGGGCATGTCAGTCTAAAATCTCAGGAATCCACTTGGCTTAAATTATATGAAAAATTTCTTTCAGACAATGATTTGAGTCGCGAAAATGTAACTCTTGATGATTTCAAATCAATAACGGAAATGAATGTACGGGTCGATGCCTTGGCTGTTAGGGGAGCCGATGAGGCTAAGACCCACAAGATATAGCTGTGCAGTTATGCCAGCAGCCTGTTTTGAGCCCTTGCAAGCAGGTATTTTTAGTTTTCACAAAACATTTTTAAATCAGAAAGGAAACGAAGATGCAAAAGAGATACGTAGGAACGGTATCAAGAGGCTTAAGAGCACCAATTATTAAAGAAGGTGATGATCTTAGAAAGATTGTTGTAGACACTGTTTTAAATGCAGCAGAGGCTGGAGAATTCAAGATAAGAAACCGCGATGTTCTGGCTGTTACAGAGTCAATTTTGGCTAGATCAGAAAACAATTATGCAACTTTGGACCAGATTGCAGAGAGTCTTAAAAAGAAACTAGATGAAAACGGATACAGTGGTCAGCCGCTGGGCCTTGTTTTTCCTATTATGAGCCGTAATAGATTTGCCATCTGCCTTAAAGCAATTGCAAGAGCGGTTGATAAACTTGTCCTTCTGCTAGGATATCCTTCGGATGAGGTAGGTAATCACCTTGTTGATCTTGACGCTCTTGATGAAAAAGGCATTAATCCATACACAGATGTCCTTGATCAGGAACAGTTTGAGTCACTTTTTGGAAAATCTCGTCATCCATTTACAGGTATGGACTATATAAATTACTATAAGGAGCTTGCTGAGGAGCAAGGATGCCAGGTAGAAATTTATTTTTCCAAGAATCCTCAGGCCATAGTTAAGTATACTGATTGCGTACTTGCATGTGATACACACACAAGACATAGAACAAAGAAGCTCGCAAAGAAAGCGGGTGCTAAGATTGTTTTGTCCATGGACGACATAATGACAGAGCCTATTGATGGTAGTGGCTACAACCCTGAATTTGGTATTCTAGGCTCAAACAAGGCAACAGAGGATAAAGTTAAACTTTTCCCAATAAACTGTCAAGAATTCGTTGATTCTATTCAGGAAGATATCAAAAAGGCAACTGGAAAGAATATCGAAGTTATGGTATATGGAGATGGAGCATTTAAGGATCCTGTGGGTAAAATTTGGGAACTTGCCGACCCTGTTGTTTCTCCAGGATACACCAAGGGGCTCGATGGAACTCCTAACGAAGTAAAACTTAAATACATTGCAGATAATGAGTTTAAGAATTTAAAGGGTGAAGAACTACAGAAGGCTATGAAAGACTACATCGAGAACAAAGCCAAGGCTCAATCCACTATTGAGGACGACATGCTAAAGCAGGGTACTACGCCAAGACGTTTAACAGATCTTATCGGATCTCTTTGTGACCTTACATCTGGTAGCGGAGATAAGGGTACACCTTTTGTATATATTCAGGGTTATTTTGATCACTATACAGACTAACTCAATTTAGGTAATACTAAAGCCGGTTATTTAAAAACCGGCTTTTTTCTTTTGTTTATTTCTATGGTATATCTTGACATCACTTTTCATAAACTTACGCATAAACAAACCTTCGTCAATGGCATCAATGCTATCAGAAATGAAACAGATATAAAATACAATGAGAAACACAAGATCTAGCCACGGCGGAGTGACAGCTAATATACTCATTACAATTGGATCAACGAGAACAAGACAGCCTGCCAATATAAGAGTTGCCTTCAAACTATGATAAAAGCATGTATACCCGTGAAGATTTAGGAATCTCCCCGTATAATTCCAATATCTATTTAAACTTACAAAATGTATTAGCATTCCTGCAATCAGTTCAACTAAGGTTGCTATCACAAAAAGTATAATGATCATATACACCAAATCTTCTTCCAGTTGATGTGCAACTAAAAGTGAAAGAATCATCATTATCCCATACAGCGGCATATATGGGCCTTTTAAAATTCCACGATCAAATCTATGTCTATCTTTAATCAAGCAGTATACATTATCAATAAGCCAACCAATAAATGAGTATACTGCAAATAATTGCAAAAGTTGGATAATGCCATATCCTGTATTTTGCTCAAAAACCATTTGAAAATCAGCTTCCTTTCTTCGTTAAAAACTCTTGTCTACTATGAAAGTAATATGCTTAATGCGGACTCAATAAACTTTCACTTGTTATTTTTTTCGAGCGTATGTGTTATCCTTCCATCGCCATCAATATTTATTCTTTCATCTTTAAATTCAGGTATTGCTTTAAACTTGAGAATGAAAAAATCCTTATTTCGTGCCATTATTTCTCGGAGCGTAATCTTGATTTTCTCATTCTTAAAATTTCCCCGACTTATGTCATTTGGTCCAACCTGATCGCTTGCAATACCCCTTGTTTTCATATCCATCTTCTGCCCTATATATACAGCCCTTGGTAGATGGAATGTCTGAGAAACAACTATAGCACGATCTATACCGAAAATTTGTTTTGCTCTAACCATGCTTTCAAATGTACTGTAGCCCTTATGATCACAAAAGACATCTTCATCTGCAACACCTCTTTCTTTCACGTATGAAAGCATTGATGAAATTTCATCATAGTAATCCTGCGAGTTATCACCATCTCCTGTCAAAAGAATCTTTTTAGCCACCTTATTATTATAAAGATCAATGGCAACATCTAGCCTTGCCTTGAGAACAGGGCTAGGAGTTTTATCTGACAAAATAGCGGCCCCTGGTACTATTATCGTTTCTGCTTTAAAATCTCTTGCGCTCTCATAAAGAGCATTGCTTGCCACAGTAGATCCTTCCGTATATCGACCTAATATATTATCCTTCTCAAGCGTCTTTATATGTTGGCTCACAGACAGTATGGAAGCTATGATCAAACATATAATTGTCAGCATTATAAGTAATATTTTTCTTGTTTTTTTAATGTTATGATGCATGTCGTCCCCTGCTTAGTATTTTGCATTTAAAGATGAATTGTGATACAATTCTTGTGCTATTAGTATACCATAGAGGAGTGAAAAATCACAATATTTTGCTATGAGATTATTAGTATCAAGAGATTATAAAAAAGACGATACAGTCGTTAAAATAGGGAAAGTTTCTATCGGAGATGGATCCTTGTGCAGAATTGCAGGGCCATGCACAATTGAGAGTTTTGATCAGCTTTACTGTATTGCGTCAGGACTTTCAAAAATGAATATAGACATTTTAAGAGCAGGTGCATTTAAACCTAGAACTTCATCATATTCTTTTCAAGGCATGGGTGCCGAAGGTCTTGCGATGTTATCTAAGGTTAAATCCGAGTTCAAGCTCCCAACTGTTTCTGAAATCGTTGATATTTCTGACTTATCGTTATTTGACGATGTCGATATTTTACAAGTCGGTGCAAAGAATATGCAGAATTATTCGTTGCTTAAGAAACTCGGCATGCAAAAAAAACCAATTTTATTAAAAAGGGGTTGGTCAAATACGATAGATGAATTTCTTGAAAGTGCTGAGTATATATATCGAGAGGGTAATCATAATATCATTCTATGTGAAAGAGGCATACGTACATTTGAACCGTCAACTAGGAATTCCTTTGATATAAATGCTATACCGATTCTAAAAAGAAGAACACATCTTCCAGTCATTGGTGATCCAAGTCACAGCACAGGCATTTCGGAGCTTGTCATGCCAGTCAGTCTCGCTATTGTCGCAGCCGGTGCGGATGGTTTAATGATAGAGGTCCACGAGAATCCTGAATGTGCTCTCTGTGACGGCAGGCAATCTATTACATTAAAAGAGTATAAGATCTTAGAAAATAGGGTTAATATATATGAAAAAATTCGAAATTTCGACAACTCATCCATATAACATATGTATTGGTAACAACATAATGGCTCACAGCGGTTCTTTAATAAGTGAAGCTCTGGAGCCATGCAAAATTGCAATTATTACTGATACTAATGTAAACAGCCTATATTCACAGGTTTTTCTTACATCTCTCATTGAAAGCGGCTTTGAAGTTTCGAAAATTATTTTTCCAGCTGGAGAGCATTCAAAGAATTTAAATACATACGGCAATGTTTTAGAAGCTCTTGCTGACGAAGGGATAAGCCGTTCTGATGCGATTGCATCGCTTGGAGGTGGTGTCGTTGGAGATATCAGTGGTTTTGCAGCTGCTACATATATGCGTGGGATCAAATTTCTTCAGATCCCAACCTCATATATTTCGGCCATCGATGCTTCTGTAGGAGGAAAAACTGGTATCAATCTATTATCTGGGAAAAATTTGGCTGGCGCATTTTGGCAGCCTTCTCTTGTCATCTGTGATACGAAAGTGTTCGAGACTTTACCACCCGAACAAATTTTAGAAGGTGTTGCTGAGGCTATGAAGCTCGGAATTTGCTTTGATTCAAATCTTATTCCAAAAATTATTGAACAAGACTATCCTTATGTGATTGAAAGAGCGGTTTCAATTAAGAAATCTATCGTAGAAGCAGATGAGCTTGATATAGGTCTGCGCCAGATGCTTAATTTTGGTCACACTATAGGCCATTGTATAGAAAAAGCCAGCGCTTACTCCATACCTCATGGTCTTGCTGTAGCAAAGGGAATGGCAGCCGAGGCAAGAGCCTGTGCTGCCATGAATCTAACAACTATGGATGTATATGAGAAAATAGCCTCGATTCTAATCGAAGCTGAATTTGATTTGACCATTGATTTTGATTCTGCAGAGCTCTATAGATATGCTTTGCTTGATAAGAAAATTTCTCATGGCAAGATTGCCATTACAGTGCCTGATAAGGTTGGTCAAAGTCATCTTGAAAAAATCTCTCTATCTCAACTTAAAATGTTCTTTGAAAGTGCTTTCTAAACGAAGCACTTTTTTCATTTCTAAAGTATCAATTTTCAGATTTTCGATTCCTTCTCCCACTCCTCTTTTGTTAGGGAAAAAACGAGGGAATCTCTGAGTTCTCCCGTATAAATCCTGTATGCCTTCCTTATCCTGCCTTCGTATATGAAACCGTTTTTCTCAGCAACACGTTGTGATCGCTTATTAACGGGAGAGGTGCATATTGTCAGTATTTCCATTCCCAAGTTCTCAAACGCGTATCTGATTACCTCCGCTGCCACTTCTGTCATATAACCTCTGCCCCATGCGTCTTTTGCTAAACTGTAGCCGATTTCTTTGCTTTTTGCATCAGGTCTAAATCTGTCTTCCTCAAGAGCTATTGTTCCAATCATTGCTCCAGGCAAGCCATCATTATCAATTTCATGAATTCCCCATGCGCCGCTTGGCAAAAATAAGCCTTCTATGATTTCTCTCGATTCTTCCACGCTTTCATGTGGCTTCCAACCAGCATGAGGACCTACATCAGGATTTTTTGCATATTCATATAAATCTGCCGCATCGTCTATGGAACAAGGAATCATTGCGAGTCTTCCGGTTCTCAGAGCTTGACGGGTTTGCTGCTTCTCATTATTTCTCATATCTTGCCTCTCATTTGCTTTTTCTTTTAAATTTATTATATCTTAAGATTCCCTTTTAGTATACTCATTTTTGTATCACAACTTCTTATTTCAACTTTTTTATTAACTACTCTCTCTCTTGCTTGAAAAACAAGCGAAACAATAATATAATTTTATTCGAATCATTTTAATGTTTTGCAAATTATTCAAGTAATTTTTAGTTGGTAAGGGTTCTGAAAATATGAGTGAAGTCCAAAAGTATTTGTCCGATAATTTTATATTTTTAATGATAATATTTAGTACATATTTTATTGCTCCTATGAAATCCTCGGTAGACATATCTATCAAAAAACATATGGTAATCAATATGTCCTTATTACTTGTAATTTCTATTAATGCCTCCTATCTTGATTATTTGACGGCAGCTAATATCAATACTCTCAGATTTACACTGGCAGCTATTTTGTATTATTCGTTAAAACCACTTCCAATGGTTGCGATGATAAACCTTGTGTATAGAAATAGCAAATATTTTTATATTCCTGCTATTCTTAATTCCATTGTTTGTACTGCTTATCTTGGTATTTTGACACCTTCTTCTGAATTATTCAGATTTATGCAAAGTTATCATGTTCCGACTTCTTCCTATGTTGTAACTGAATGGACTTATTGGATAATTTTTCTATCTATACTTAATATTAAATTTTATAAAGAGAGTAATAAGAGCCCTTTGGGGATTTTTCTCTTTGTTTCAGTGCTGATGACAGCCAATATACTTGATACGTCCGGTATATGCCCCGGCATTTTGATTGATACTTACGCATTCTCATTTATTTTGTACTATCTAATAGTCCACGTATATATTTCGCAAAAGATAAATGAGGTTAAGGATATAAAGCTTAGGGAGCAAAGGATGTCGCTGATGCTATCACAAATCCAGCCACATTTTTTGTATAATACTCTAAACACAATCACTGCACTTTGTAGGGTAAATCCCAAGTTAGCGGAAGAAACAACTGTGAAATTCTCGAAATTTCTGCGTGAAAACATGTATAGCATTGAAGAATTCGATACTCATCCATTCGAAAAAGAACTGGAGCATATAAAGATTTATTTGGATATTGAAAAGATACGCTTTGGAAATAGATTGAAAATAATGTATGATATTGAAACAACCGATTTTAAGGTTCCTGTTTTGACGCTTCAGCCGATTGTTGAAAATGCTGTAAAGCACGGTATATGCAAAAAAGTAGAAGGCGGTACTATAAGCATCATCACACGAAAAGTGGGCAGAAATCACGTGATAACAATAAAAGACGATGGTACCGGTTTTGATCCATTAGAAATCCAAAATGACGGACAGTTTCATATCGGAATTTCTAATGCAAACGAAAGACTGAAAAGTATATTCCACACCGAAATGAAAATATCCTCATTTCCAGGCATTGGAACCGAGGTGACAATAACTATTCCTGAAAAGAACAATAAAACGATTAGAAAGGTTGGGCCGAGACGTGAAATACATAGTTTTGGACGATGAGCCTATAGCTGCAGATTATCTTTCTGAACTCATAAGAGAAAATGATCCTTGTGCTGATATTACTATAGAAACTAACCCCGCTCATGCAATTGAGATTGCGCTGTCAGAAAAATTTGATGTATGCTTTCTAGATATACAGATGCCAAGTCTTAACGGAGTCGAATTTGCAGCTAGAGTGAAGGAGGTCTATCCGAAGACGAATTTTATTTTTGTAACAGGATATTCTGACTTTATGGGAAATGCATTCAAGCTGGATGCCAGCGATTATATATTGAAGCCTGCCAGCTCAAGTCAGGTCAAACATGCAATTGAAAATTTAAGATACTTGCCTAAAGCTGAAAGTTTAGATAAAAATTCAGATGAATACTGTGATAGACAAATCAAAATTATATGCTTCGGCAACTTCGATATTCTGGTTGATTACAAGCCGGTCAAGTTTAAATTTGACAAAACAAAGGAACTTTTAGCATTTTTAGTTCATAAACATGGTGCACGCTGCTCAAACAACGAAATAATGGTAACTCTTTGGGAAGATGAGGGGCACGGTTCCTATTTTAGGATGCTAAAAAAGGACCTAGTAGATACTCTAACGTTGATTGGCTGTGATGACCTTATTTATATTGAGAGAGGCAGTATGTCACTTGCTCACTTAGATTGCATAGACTGTGACTATTTTGAATGGATTAAAGATAGAAGTAAAAGTTTATATAATGGAGAATATATGTCGCAGTATTCCTGGGGAGAGGATATGAAGCCATTTTTTGAAAAATCATAAAAGTTATAATTTTTTTAAACAAAATATAATATTTATTAAATTGTTGACACTTCCTTGACAATTCATATGTTAATATTCCAATAAAATATTATATAAGGAGGAAGATGTGAATTAGCCATTGGTTAGTAATCACACAGAAAAAAAATGAGTGAAAACATTAAAAAATCGAGATTACCGAGCAAATTAGAAGCTTCTATTCCTATAGTCTTCTTACTGGCAGTAATGATCTCAAACTATTCTTTCGGATGGGGCGCAGACCCGCATATTCCGGTAACTCTGTCTTGTGCTGTTGCTATGCTTATTGGGAGACTTTGTGGCTACTCCTACAAAGATATGCTCGCCGCAGGACTTGAGGCCGTCAATCAATCACTTGAAGCAATTATTATTATTTTGTTAGTAGGCTGCCTGATTGGTTCATTTACGGCTTGCGGAACCATTCCGTCGGTAGTGTATTACGGACTTAAATTATTATCTCCGGGTATATTCTTACCTTTTGTAACAATCATGTGTGCAGTTGTTGGTATCGCCCTCGGTTCTGCGTGGACAGTATCTGCAACACTTGGAATAGCATTCATGGCGATTGGAACTACGATGGGTTTGAATCCCGCTTTGATTGCCGGTGCAATTTTATCCGGAGCCTGCTGCGGAGATAAGTTTTCCCCTCTTTCCGACTCAACGAACTTGGCAGCTGGTTCTGCACAAACAGGTTTATTCGATCACGTTGGAGCTATGGTTACTACTACCTTTCCAAGCCTTGTAATTGCTATTATTATTTTTGCATTCTTTTCATTCCAAAGTGTTGGGAAGTATGATCCAACTCTTGCAGATAACCTTTCATCTGCAATAATCGGTCACTATGATTACATGAGTCCGATTCTTTTAATCCCAATTCTAATGATTATTATAGTAGCAGTTATAAAAATGCCTGCAATACCTTCAATTGTTCTACTATCTCTCATAGGCTGTGGATTTGCTGTGATATTCCAGGGTGCAGGGATAGCTGATTGTTTAAATATGCTCCACTACGGTTATTCAGCAGAATCTAAAAACGAACTTTTCTTCAAGCTCGTTAACAGGGGCGGCATGGATAGTATGCTTTGGACAAATAACCTTGTAATCGTTGCAGTTGCATTTGGAGGAATTCTTCAAAAGATTGGTGCTGTAGAATCGATACTCGGTGGTCTTATTCACAAAGTTAAAACTCCATTCCAGCTTGTCGTTGTTACAATTGCGACTTCGGTATTTTGTATAACCACTATGTGCGACCAATATCTGGGACTAATTATCCCTTCATCAATGTACAAAAACAATTACGACGAGCTTGGTCTTGGAAGGAATATGCTATCCAGGTCACTAGAAGATGGAGGAACACTCTGGTCACCACTTGTACCTTGGTCTTCTTGCGGATCTTATCACTCGGCAGTTCTTGGAGTGCCTACACTTTCTTACCTTCCATACTGCTTTATGAACTTGATTAATCCTATATATGCTATCGTTACGGCAAGTTACGGTGGAAATATTCTTTACGCAGATGGTTCAAGGACTACGGTATTCGGAAGATTGAAGAAAGGCAGAGGTCCTGCCGGGGCACCTGAAAAAGAGCACAAAATAGCTATGGAAGCTTTGATGGAAAAGAGAAAGCTAGGCATATACAAGAGCTTATAAAAACTGAGGCTTTCTAAACAAAATAGTTGTTTTTCAAATTATAAAATACTTTAATCTAATATTTTAATTATTTAGAGGATATCAATATGAGATATTATGGCATACTTCCAAAGAGGAAACTCTGGGTTAAAATTGCAGCTATTGCACTGGGTGTAATTGCAGCCTATGACGCTTATATAAATGGCAATTGGTTCTATGTTCCATTTGGGATAATTCTTATAATTGCTACATTTTCATCCAGAACGCAGGTCATTTCAGAAAATGGCGTAGACATTGAGTATAGACTTTTGGGGCATTGTTTTCATAATAATTGGTCATACGATGATATCCTGGCAGTCCACAAGGACAGCTTAAAATCTGCTCCCAACATTGAAATTCATATAAATAAGGGGGCAATAAATCGAAGATTTATTTTCAGCCCGGATGATGCGGATGCTGTGTTTGCATTAATTCAGAAATCAAAGCCGGGAATAATTATTAAAGAAGTGAATCATAACTAGTGAGCCTTAACTAGAGTCATTAGTTTCTTTACTTCCGTAAAGGAGGATATGCGAATCAATCGCATATCCTCCTTTTTTGCCTTATTAAACTTGTTCTTAATTTCAATCTACTCCGTCGTACTTATTATCTCTTTGCTGTTTTTATCTATCTGGCTTACCTTCATCTCACTGGCTTTGCTCGGATCAACTTCATCCACAAGGCCAAGCAGTGTAGGTCCGAGATAGAAGGTCTTGAGTAGTTCGCCATCCAACGTAACCTTACTATATTCGGTAAAGTTTTCTCCCTTAATATAATACTTATCTCCAGCTTGCACAATATTCTTTATTTTAATAGGTTTTACTCCCATTTTCATATCTGCTGGATGTAAAATTGATTTTTCGCCGTACATGTACTTCTTGCCATATAGTACATCATATGCCAGAGTTTCCAAT
>JAQYRL010000062.1 GCA_028725765.1 Clostridiales bacterium | reverse complement strand
TACATCATGGTATACACATATTACATATGCTACCCAAGAGAATAAAGTTAATAGTGTCAAAAACAAAAGAATTTTAGCTTGTCTATTCATAAATTTTGTCACCAATATTATTTTTTGATATTAATAATATGGATGCTATCCGTTAGGTATAGAACAGCATCCATAAGTTTCATTTAGTATCTGTACTTAACGCTTTTAATTTGTTACAAGCATTAAGCTTTGAAATAACTAACCCAGTTGATATATAAGTTAATGAAAACTATTTCTTATTTGAAGCATTCAATACGTCACGTATTTTGTGCTGCACCATCCTCTTAATGGCTTCTCGTCCAGGTCCTAGATATTTACGAGGGTCAAACACATCTGGTTGCTCTATGAAAACTCTCCTGATTTCAGCTGTCATAGCTAGTCTTAGATCAGTGTCAATGTTAACCTTGCAAACACCGTGTTTAACTGCTTCTCTGATCATTTCCTCAGGTACGCCCTGTGCACCAGGTATTTTACCACCAAATTCGTTACATCTGTCTACGAACTCTTTGAGAACAGTTGACGCGCCGTGTAAAACAAGAGGTGTATCAGGAATAAGTTTGTGAATTGCCTTAAGTCTTTCAAAGTCCAGATATGGATCACCCTTAAATTTGTATGCTCCGTGGCTTGTACCAATTGCAATAGCGAGTGAATCAACACCGGTTCTTTCAACAAATTCTGCAGCTTCATCAGGATCTGTAAATGTTGCTGAACGAGCATCTACGTTGATGTTATCTTCAATTCCTGCTAATTTACCAAGTTCTGCTTCTACAACAACGCCGTGTGCATGAGCATATTCAACAACTTCTTTTGTAAGAGCAATGTTCTCTTCAAATGGGTGCTTTGAGCCGTCTATCATTACTGATGTAAATCCGTCATCAACGCACTGCTTACATATTTCAAAATCTTCACCGTGGTCTAGATGAAGGCAAACATCTACGCCTGTATCTTCAATAGCTGCTTCAACAAGATGTCTAAGATAAGGCGCCTTTGCGTACTTTCTTGCACCGGCAGATACCTGCAAAATTAGTGGAGCGTTCTCCTCTCCCGCAGCTTCAACTATACCCTGTATAATTTCCATGTTGTTGACATTGAATGCTCCAATTGCATAATCAGCTTTTAGTGCTTTGCGGAACATTTCTTCACTTGTAATTAATGCCATTTTTTCCTCCTTGTCTCTTAACAGCATAAATTTATATTATTTCGCATACAAAATAGTTGCGATTTAAGACAAATAATCATGAATATCAGAAAAACTAAACTTTTGTTTATATCATTGACAAACAATTCTAGCGATATCTGCCTTGGCTGAACCAGCAGGGATATTAAAACTACCTGCCTTTATAGAATTAGGGTCAACTCCTTCGTTGTTGCAGGTTGAAACGAAATCATCATAAGATGAAAAGTATCCTAGACTTACTAGACTTTCAGCAGCTTCAATGGCAGAACCAGACTGTACCGAAATATTAGCATCTTGATTGGTTACGCCATCGCTGAAAACATCTGATGAATCTTTGCCATCAGTATTCTTTTCTGATTTAGAATCGGAACTATCGTTATCAGATTTCTTTTCATTATCTTTAGCTTCATCTTTTGACTTATGTGTTTCTGAGGATTCGTTTGCAAATTTAACATTATCACTGTCAACTAGTGTTGACGGATAATCAGCAATCGCCTCAAAACGCCAAAATATCACAAGAGCTGCGATGAGTAAAATTACCAATGCAACTATAATATCACTTTTGTCGTATATAAATTCTCTGAAATGCTTCATGCTTCCCCCTGTGTTTTCTAATTTCTAATATAAATTTAACACAAAACAAAAAAAATCTCAATATATTCGATGTTTTATATGTTTTGAATTTCCAATTTTTAGGAACATAGTGTATAATGGAAAGCGTGAAAAATATAGAAATTAAGCCTGACGATGCAGGACAGAGGCTAGACAGATTCCTGCGAAAATATTTGCCAAAGGCAACCCTTTCAGGAATTTACAAAATCATCCGAAAAGATGTAAAGGTCAATGGGAAAAGGTCCAAGATTGATACCTTCCTTGAAGAGGGAGATATAATAACACTCTATCTAGACGATAAAAAGATAGATCAACTTTCTGTAAGAAAAAAAATAAAAAGGGCGGATAGAACTTTTAAAATTATATATGAAAGTGATAATGTTTTGATTGTTTTTAAACCTTCGGGCATCCTCACACATGGTGATGCAAATGAAAAGAAAAATCACTTAACAAACCAGGTGCTTTCATACCTGATTGATACAGGAAGTTATAATCCGAGATTTTCAAATACTTTTTCGCCATCACCTGCTAACAGACTTGATAGGAATACATCGGGGCTTGTAGTTTTTGGTAAAAACACAAATTCACTACGTAGATTGAATGAAATTTTCAAATACCGCGATATTGAAAAATCGTATTTGACGATTTGCCAAGGTATAATTAAGGCTCCATTAGATTTGCATGGATATATGGAAAAAATCGAGGTAAATGGCAAATTTAGGACCTTTATCTCAGAAAAAAACAATCAAAGAAACAAAGCTATACATACTAAGGTTAATCCGTTAAAATATGGAGAATACAAAGGTGTAAAATATACATTGACAGAGGTTGAGTTAATGACCGGAAGGATGCACCAGATAAGAGCACATCTATCATACATTGGTCATCCAATTGTTGGAGATTCCAAATATGGCGGAAGAGCAGTAAGGGAACTTGAAATAAGGAATCAATTGCTCTGTGCAAATAAACTGAATTTTCCAAAATTTTCTGATGATGATATTTTGTTTGAACTTAGCGAAAAAACATTTGAAACAGAGCCAGATCATTCTTTTGTGAAGGCAGCTAATATTATTTTTAAAGGGGATATACAGAAGTGACTGAAGAAAAAAGTATAAATGAAGAAGTCAAAGAAATTGAAGCAGGCGAAGAGGTAACAACAGAAGAAAACGAAACAAAATCCGAGTCAAAAGCTATGCCTCCTAAAAAACGAGGCGGAGAGATAAAGGATTGGGTTAAAAGTATAATAATTGCCGCTTTTATTGCTGTTGTACTAATGCAGCTCATCGTGCCTACAGTGGTGCGTGAGCATTCGATGGAACCAAGTTTTTATGGTGGAGATTATCTGATAGTAGGAAAAATCAGCTACAAGTTTTCAGATCCTGAACGAGGAGATGTAATTATTTTCAAATCTGATATACCGATGAATCCAGGCGAACCGAGTCAGGCTAAGAAGCTTTTAATAAAGAGAATCATCGGGCTGCCAGGCGATGTAATAAACATTTCAGATAATGTGGTATCAATAAATGGTGAAGTTATCGATGAACCATACATTAATGATGGAGGAACACCGGGAGACGTTGTAAATTATGTTGTGCCGAAAGACAGCTATTTTGTTATGGGGGATAATAGAACCGTGAGCATTGACAGCAGACGAAATGAAGTGGGGCCTGTACATAAAGATAGAATTATCGGCAAGGCGCTTATACGATTATATCCTTTCAACAAAATAGGATTGATTAAATGATAAAGATGTGTTGTTTTGTGAAATTACAAAAGAACATTGTTATGGTTTGACTTTGAAGGTGGTGTTGATTTGAAGACGGTTATAAAAGAGGTTGCAATTGCAGCAGCCGTAAGCTTTATTATAATGCAGTTCATTCGACCTGTAAATGTAATGGGGAACTCTATGGAGCCAACCTTGAGTTCGGGTGACAGAGCTTTTGTAAGCCTTGTAGCATATAAGAGGGTATCTCCTGAGCGCGGAGACATAGTGGTTTTTAAATCCAGATTGAAGGATTCTAATGGTAGAAGTAAAATTCTAATCAAGAGGGTGATTGCACTTCCTGGAGAAACTATTAAAATTGACGAAGGTAGAATAATTGTAGATGGCAAAGAGCTCGTAGATAATGTAAGCTTTGAAGGGATGGAAGGCTACAATATGAGCGAGAGGGTAGTAGATAATGGATGCTATTTTTGTGTTGGAGATAACAGATTGCACAGCACGGACAGCAGGTCTCCTGATGTAGGAAATGTACCGATTAAGAAAATTTTGGGCAGAGTTGTGTATAGATATTTTCCACTTGAAAAAATGGCGGCGATTAAGACTATGGTTTAAATATGAAAGTAATAGCAAATAATAAAAAAGCAAGACATGAATATTTTGTTGATGAGGTTTATGAGGCTGGACTTGTTTTGACAGGGACTGAAATTAAGTCAATTAGGAACGGAAAGGTCAGTATCAAAGAGGCATACGCCAAAATAATTGACGGGGAAGTTTTGGTTTTGGGAATGAATATTAGTCCCTATGAGCAGGGAAATAGATTTAACGTTGATTCATTGAGACCTAGAAAACTTCTTCTGCATAGACGCGAGATAAATAAACTCATCGGAAAAATTAAAGTTGGAGGTGTCACACTAATTCCTCTCAGAATCTACTTAAATGATAGAGGTCGGGCAAAAATGGAAATTGCTGTTGCAAGAGGGAAGAAACTTTATGACAAAAGAGAGTCAATAGCAAAGCGTGACACAGAGAGAAAAATGCAGCGAGCAATGAAGAAACAAGTGTAGATTGCCGATTATCGATATTAGTCAAGACTCTTTATGTTCGCTTAACGTGAATGGTAATTTGAAATAAAATTAAAACGGCAAACTCATGTTGAGAAAGCCGTTTTTTATTTTACATTATTTTGTGTTTCTTTGTGCGTTTAATAGTTACTCTTTGATGCTACCATCAGTGTTGAAAAGAGGAAGCTCTTCAAGATAAGTAATATCTTCTCTCTTAGCGGCATCTCCTTCCGCCAGTACACACATTCTGCCTACTATTTTGCCGTCAACTTTTTCAACTAGTGATTCAAGTGAGGCAAGGCTGTGACCAGTGCTTATAACGTCGTCAACAATCAGAACACGTCTTCCGCTAAGAAGTTCTTGTTCCCTACGTCCAAGATACAAGGTTTGAATATAGTCCGAGGTTATTGACTTTACTTCTGTCTTTACAACATCTGCCATATATAGCTTAGTTTTCTTTCTGGCTACTACATAATCATCAATTCCTGCCTGTCTCGCCATTTCATATGCAAGTGGAATTCCCTTTGATTCTGCAGTTATAATTACGTCAAATTCTGGTGCCCGCTCAAGTAGAGCCGCTGCACTTGCTTTTGTTATTTCAACGTCGCTAAAAAGTATAAACGCAGCGATAGCAGTGTCATCTGATACAGGGAAGAGTTCCAATTCTCGTGTGAGTCCGCAGATCTCAAGTTCATAATTCATTTCTATCTCTCCTTAATTTTGTGAACAAAATATATCTTTTGCACAGCAAGTGTCAACTATGCCAGCGTATAAAGTCTTATAATAAACAGTGCCGCAGCAATCCACATTACAGGAGGAATATACTTTATTTTTCCAGTGAGAACCTTTAGTATTACCCAGCTTAGAATACCGAACATAATTCCATTTGCAATTGAGTAAGTAAATGGCATCATAATTACAGCCATAAATCCACCGAATACGTCCGCAATATCACCATCAAATGTCATGTTCTTAATAGAACTCATCATAAGAAGTCCTACCCACACTAGTGCAGGAGTTGTTGCAAATGAAGGGATCGCAAGGAATACAGGTGCAAAGAATAGCGAAAGTAGGAAGAATCCAGCTGTTACTACTGATGCAAGACCAGTTCTTCCGCCGTTAGCAACTCCAGCGCTTGATTCAACATAAGATGTTACAGTTGATGTTCCTAGACATGCTCCAAGAACAGTACCACATGCGTCTGCCATGAGGGCTCCCTTTGCTTTTGGAAGGTTTCCATTCTCATCAAGAAGATTCCCCTTTGATGCAACACCAATTAGAGTTCCTACCGTATCAAACAAATCTACAAATAGAAATGAGAATACAATAACAAGGAAGTTAATAATGTTACCTGAAATCCATGAAAAATCAAATTCAAAGAAGTATGGGGCAGAAGGGATGAGGTTTTTACCAAGTGAAGGATAGAGCGAAAAAGCCTCAATTTCAGGATTAACTTGATACCAGCCTATTGCCTGCGCAATCATTCCTAGAATCCAGGTTGCCAAAATTCCAATTAGAATATATCCGTGAACGTTGAAGTGATAAAGAACTGCAACAATTACAAGTCCTATCATAGCCAAAACGAATTGAGGTAGACTAACCTGACCAAGGTCAACTAAAGTTGCTTGACTTCCTATAACAATGCCAGCACCTTTTAGACCGATGATAGCTATGAATAATCCGATTCCAACCGTAATACCGTACTTTAAGTTTGCAGGTACGTCATTTACGAGTTTTTCACGGAAATTAACAAGTGACAATACGATGAAGATTATACCCTCAAACAAAACAGCTGCAAGTGCAATCTTCCACGGGTCATTTATGCCTTTTTCTGCAAGCTCACCACAGACTGTGAAAGCGAAGTAAGCATTTAAGCCCATTCCTGAAGCTAGGGCAACAGGATAGTTTGCAAAAAATGCCATGAACAAAGTTGCAACACATGCCGAGACTGCTGTAGCAGTAAATACAGCACCACTGTCCATACCTGCGGCTGAAAGTATACTAGGATTTACAGCCAAGATGTAGACCATTGACAAGAACGTTGTAGCACCTGCAATAAATTCAGTTTTTACATCGGTGCCATGTTCTTTCAGTTTAAAAAAGTTTTCCATAATAATAGCTCCTTTTAAATAATAAATGTTTTGTAATAATTAAAGCAATAATAACTAGGTCTTTATATTTATATGAATAGCTCTAAAAAGCTATTTCTTTCCACGTTTTCTCATGTTGGAAATTGTCTGCTTTGAAGGCAGCTGTGAAAGAATAACTGCTGTAAACATCATGAGACATCCGATAGACTCACGTGCAGAAAGTGTTTCGCCGAGAACAATCATACCTGAAATTAGTGCAAATACGGATTCAAGGCTCATCAGAAGAGATGCAATTGCTGGCTCAGCATCTTTTTGGGCCACTATTTGCAAGGTATAGCCTACACCCGAAGACAAAACACCAGTATAAAGTAATGGGATGATACATGCCCAGATATTTTCAAGGGTAAATCCTTCTGGAGTAAAAATGAAGTTGGCAACAAGGCTTAATATACCGCAAACAAAAAATTGTATCATTGACATGCGAACACCATCTGTTCTAGGCGAAAAGTAGTCAACTACAAGTATGTGCATTGAATATCCGAAGGCACATATAAATACGAGAAAATCTCCATCCTCAAATGTAAAATTGCCTTTGATGCTTAGAAGGTAGAGACCAACAGCACCTAATGCAACACAGAACCATATTATAGGTTTAACTCTTTTCTTTAGGAAAATTCCAAGAACAGGAACAATCACGATATAAAGAGATGTGATAAATCCTGCTTTTCCTGAACCTGTACCAGCGGAGATACCAAGTTGCTGAAAAGAAGCCCCAATAAATAGAGCAATACCTGTACAGACGCCTCCGATAAATAAAAACTTTCGACCCTTTGGTGATGAAATATCAACTTTATCCTCATCGGGACTGGTTGCCTTTCTTTTGTCGAGGAAGTATATAACGGGGATAAGCCCAATGCCTCCGATGATGCTTCTAACTCCATTAAAAGCGTAAGGACTAAGATAGTCAACTCCTTTAACCTGGGCAACAAAAGCTGATCCCCAAATGAAAGCAGTGATTAAAAGTAGAATGTTGCTGCGCATTTGTTTGCTCATAGTTCACAATCCTTTCTTGCTAATGTTTGATTTCTCACGGATCTTAATATAACCAGCTATTAATACTATCTAAAATTTCAAACAATATTCTACTGTAATTCTAGCATAAAAATAGCAATTGTGCTAGAATAAAAAATAATAAAAGCAATCTGGTAAATAGTCAAGAGTGTATTTGAAACATATTGCTATAAAAACGTGCATTTAGACGCACAACAAAAAGAACCTTGAAAAAAACTTCAAAATTTGGAAAGGAAATTATGGAGTTATTTGTACTCTGTTTGCAGAGTAAAGCTGATTTTTGTCCAGCAAACTGTAAATCAGCCGAATCGTCTTACGAGACGTGAGTGCGAGTGCTCGTTTGTGGTTATGAGTTTTCGATTCATCGTATTTCTTGCGATAGTAAGCTGCAAAAGATGGCTCATGGCATCTAATGCTGTTTGTTGCTTCAATCAAATAATATCTCAGATATTTATTGCCGGCTTTTACCATAGATGTATTATCGGCTTCAAAGGCACCGGACTGATGACGGTTCCAGTAGATGCCGGCATACTTGGCAAGAGCATCTGCAGAATGGAAGGCGTGTATATCACCAATTTCAGATAGAATGCCGGAAGCAAAGATCGGTCCGATACCGGGAATTGATTGAAGTACGGTAAAGGCATCCGAACAAAGACCCTTCAGTGTTTTCTCTATGGCTTTGTTGATTGATTTGATCTCACGCTCATAGGTTTCGATGCAATTAAAGGATGAAGCAATCGAAACAGTAAGGGGTTCATAGAGAGTCTTATCTAAGCGATATGAATCACGAGCAGCCTTTTTAAGCAGTTTGCAAACTTCTTCAGGATTGAGATAACGATTTTTACTATGGCTGCAGACAAACTCAATCAATTCCTCGGAAGAAAGACGAATCAAGTCTTCCAAGCTCAGCATTTCCGTAAGGATTGCCTCAGCGGTAGCCGTGTGATTGCTTGAGAATGGATGGTCGCTCTCTTTTAAAACAGCAAGTTCTGAGAACTTGAGAAAGATATTGGATACCATATATTCTGGTCGATGTTAGAATTAAATGCGAAAATGAAAACACGCAAAATTCTATAACCGTTGCAAATAAAAGAATCTAAGAAAAAACAAAATAACAATTTAATACATATCCTCACAAAAAAGATAGAGTTTTAGTTATGATTTTCA
>JAQYRL010000061.1 GCA_028725765.1 Clostridiales bacterium | reverse complement strand
TTTACTTACGGTTCAGAATCACCAATGCAGGCAATTGAGAATCTAACGGCTACAACTCTAAGAAATATAATCGGAGAGCTTGAACTAGATGAATCGTTGACCTCAAGGGAGCATATCAATACCAAAATAAGAATAGTGCTTGATGAAGCTACAGATCCGTGGGGAATAAAAATTAATAGGGTTGAGGTAAAAAATATTACGCCACCAAGGGATATACAAGTAGCAATGGAAAAACAGATGCGTGCCGAACGTGAGAGAAGGGAGAGCATTCTTAAAGCTGAGGGAGAGAAGAAATCTGCTATTCTCATCGCAGAAGGTAATAAGGAAGCCATGATTTTGGAGGCTGAAGCGAACAAGCAATCTGCAATTAAAAATGCTGAGGGGCAGGCAGAAGCAATAAGAATGGTTCAGAAAGCTACCGCTGATGGAATAAAGATGTTGGTTGAGTCAAATCCTAACAAAGAAATTATAGCTTTAAAATCTCTAGCATCGCTTGAAAAGGCAGCAGATGGTCAGGCAACGAAGATAATTATTCCGTCTGAAATTGCAAGTGTAGCAGGACTTGCTACAAGTATCAAAGAACTTGTCAAAGATTAGATAGAACTTTTTATATTGACACAAAAACAGCTATGAAACGGTATGCAAAATAATAGCATATGCTCATAGCTGTTTTATATTTTGATTAATTAATTAGCCTAATTATCTTTAAATCGATGTCTATAGATCCTGCATAACCCTAACCTTGATTACACCTTCACCGGATTTTATCTTTGTAAACGGCTCAGATGAACTTATCAAGGCATAACCATATTCGCCTCTTAATCCGCCTGTAGCTGCCGTAATAACATTGTTATCGCACATTCTAATAGCGAGATCCACAGGATTGCTAATACCCTTTGTCATTATCGCTGCACGAGATTCCCCTTCAGTTATAGGGCCTAGATTAGCAGGAGGGAAATTGACAGAATTTAATATATTTCCATTGTCTATGAAATCCATTAGCTCATTGGCAGCCATGATTGCACAGTTATCCTCAGCCTCTTCAGTTGAAGCTCCCAAATGAGGAACGCACAATACGCCAGGTTTACACATTATTCCATCGGTTGGAAAATCTGTTACATATTGTTTAACCTTGCCTGAATTTATCGCATCAAGAAGATCTTGCTCTTTAATGAGGCTATTCCTTGAGAAGTTTAGAATAACAACATTATCCTTGCAAGCAGTAAAGATTTCCTTGTTAAACATTTCTTTATTATCGGGACTAGCAGGAATATGCACTGTAATATAGTCACATACATTAAGAAGTTTCTCAACCTTATCAACAATTTCAATACATGGGTACATATCATGAGCAGCTTTTATCCCGAGATATGGATCGAAGCCTACAACGTTCATTCCAAGATCTGAAGCTGCATTAGCCACTCTAACACCTATTGCACCAAGGCCTATAACACCAAGTGTTTTCCCAGCAATCTCATGTCCAGCGAACTGACTTTTTCCCTTCTCAACTGAAGCGGAAACATCGTCAGATAGCGAACATGCCCAGTTTATTGAATCATAGAGGTTTCTCGCACTCATTATGATGCTGGCAATCACAAGCTCCTTGACAGAGTTTGCGTTTGCACCGGGAGAATTGAATACGACAATTCCTTCATCTGCACATCTATCAAGTGGAATATTGTTAACACCCGCACCAGCCCTAGCAATACCAACAAGAGATTCAGGGAATTCCATTGAATGCATATCTTGGCTTCTAACTATAATACCATTTGCAGTGTTTACATCATCAACGATTTCGTATTGATTAGAAAACTGTGCAAGTCCAATTTTTGAGATTTTGTTTAAAGTAGCTATTTTGTACATACTGCTATTCCTTTCAAACTTATAACCATACTATTAAACTATACCACTATATTGCGATACCTTTATAAATTAATGCTATATTTAGGATTATAGCACATCAAAGCATTGACATCAATACTGATTGTGATATAATTTATGACAAATTGAGAAATAATTAGTGATTTAAAACAATTTTATTGAAAAAAGGTGATTAAAATGAACAAAAAAGAGAGAGTGTTTAATTTTTCAGCGGGTCCTTCAATGCTCCCAATTGACGTGATTAATGAGGTTGCAGCAGAGCTTGCTAATTATCAGGAATCTGGTCAATCCGTGATGGAGATGAGCCATAGGTCGGCTGAATTTGACAAGATAATAAAAGATGCAGAAAGTGATCTTAGGAAACTTATGAATATACCTGAGAATTATAAGGTGCTCTTCTTGCAGGGTGGAGGAACCACACAATTCTCAATGGTAGCATTAAATTTTATGGGTGGAACGCACAAGGCGGATTATATCATCACGGGGCAGTGGGCTAAGAAAGCTTATACAGAAGCATGTAAATACGGTGATATCAAGGTTGTAGCAAATTCTGAAGATAAGAAATATACATATATTCCTAAGGTCAGCAAGGATGATTTTAGACCAGATGCAGATTATGTATATATTTGTGAAAATAATACGATATACGGTACCCACTATAATGAACTGCCTGACACCGGCGAAATACCACTAGTTGCGGACATGAGCTCATGTATTTTGTCCCAGGAAATTGATGTAACAAAATACGCTGCTATCTTTGCAGGTGCACAGAAAAACATAGGGCCGGCAGGTGTGACGATTGCAATTATACGTGATGACATGATTGGGAAGGCTCATCCTATGACTCCAGTTTATATGGATTACAAGGTGCATGCAGAAAAAGATTCGCTGTATAATACGCCACCTTGCTTTGCTATATATGTTGCAGGCAAAGTGTTCAAGCATCTTCTTGATATGGGAGGCATTAAGGCTATTGAGAAAGTGAATTTGCGTAAAGCTGAGAAACTTTATAACTTTATCGATAACAGCAAACTCTTCAAATGCCCTGTAGCAAAAGAAGATCGCTCGATAATGAATGTCGTAATGGTTACCGGTAATGATGTTATGGACAAGAAGTTTGTTGATGAAGCTAAAGAAGCTGGATTTATCAATCTAAAGGGACACAGATCTATTGGCGGACTGCGTGCGAGCATTTACAACGCTATGCCAGAAGAAGGTGTAGATAAGCTTATTGAATTTATGAAGAAATTTGAGGAAGAGAATATTTAATGAAGTATTTTATATTAGTAACTGATGGTGCTGGAGATTATCCACTAGAAGACAGGGACAACAAAACACCATTGCAGCTGGCAGATAATCCTGTTGTAACTGAATTGGCTCACCGTGGAATTGTCGGTAGATGTAGAACTATTCCAGATGGCATGGAAGCTGGAAGTGATGTTGGACATTTGTCACTTTTGGGCTATCCACCCGAAAAATTTCATACTGGCAGGGCACCTCTTGAAGCTGCAAATATAGGGGTTGAACTAGGAGAGAATGATGCCGCATTCAGAGGGAATATTGTCACCTTAAGGAACCCCAATAATGAACAATATGAAAATAGTGACGATACATATGTTGAAATGCAAGCTTTTGAGAATCTTGAGATGGTTGACCATAGCAGCCAGGATATCACAACCGAGGAAGGGCTGAAACTCTATGAGGACTTGAGCGAGTATCTTATTAAAAAAGGACTCTTAGAGGGAATTGATATGAAACATGGTGTTTCATATCGAGGAGCCTTTGTCATCAGAAATCTTGATAGAGGCATCAATCCAATCGATGTAGGCAGTGAACCACCCCATAATATCTTGGGGAAAAGAATCACGGATTATCTTCCCGGATATAAGTTGAATTCAGAGTCAAATTCAGATACTCTAAATTCTGGAAAGCATGAGAAAAAAGCTGGTTCGGGGGACAATTATTTGGTTGCTGACCGAATTAAGGAGATAATGAGAGCCAGTTATGAATTTTTACGCAACCATCCTGTTAATATATCCCGAATTGAAAGGGGTTTGAGACCTGGAAATTGCTTATGGATATGGGGCGGAGGCAGAAAACCGGCCCTAATTCCATACGGAAACGGAAGATCTATGGAAAGTTCCGTTATAAGTGCGGTTGACCTTATTAAAGGCATCGGAATTCTAACGGGCATGAAGGTTATTGACGTTGAAGGCGCAACGGGGAATAAAGAAACCAATTTTGTCGGCAAAGGAATGGCTGCTGTAAAGGCTTTTGAGGAAGGCGATGACATGGTTTTTGTTCACGTCGAAGGTCCAGATGAATGTGGGCACCAGGGCGATGTTGATGGTAAAATATTTTGTCTTGAACAAATTGACGAGTTAATTCTTAAACCGGTACTTTCATACTTGAAAAAATCCGGAAAAAGATATAAAATTCTAGTAATGCCTGACCACTATACCCCAATTAGACTAAGGACGCATAGTGCGGATCCTGTGCCTTTTGTACTTTACGATAGTGAGAATGAACAGGATTACGATGGGGACAGAAATTTCACAGAAAAATCGGCAGAGAAGGGATGCATTTTTGAGAAGGGATCGGATATTGCCGAGGCCTTTCTGAGTGAGAAGATTTAATAGAGAGTATATATTTATGAATTTAAAACTAGCTTCTTCAAATAGAGCGATTAGCAAAATAACTAGGACCGCATTAGTAGTGGTCCTTGTTTTGGTTTTTGCTATCATGGAATTGGGGCCTGTATTTGCAACGGAAGAGTGCAAGAAGCATCAATGTACTGAAAAGAATAACTCGATATTATCAAATGAATCATTAACATCCAATTATGTAGATAAGGCTAAATACAAAACTGCAATATTTAAAAAAAGCAAATCAAATAAG
>JAQYRL010000060.1 GCA_028725765.1 Clostridiales bacterium | reverse complement strand
CAAGGTCTCCCACGCCCTGTGCTTCAAAAGTCAGCAGTCCATCACATGGAGCAGTCCAACCATTTGTGAGGTTAACTTGCACGGTCTCGCCCCACCCATTTGGCATTTTACTTATTGTCTTTTTCAGCAGTTCAAATAATTCCATTTTAGTCCTCCAGTAATTGCATGAGAGTGTTATACTCTGCATCAGTTAGTGTATAGTCGATATTTTTAACTTTTAGCGTGTCTTGTACCGTGACTTGACCTGTAAAAGTTGGCGCGTTTTTAGGTGCGTACTTGTTAAGCCCTGCTTCTACCTCGCCAATTCTTTCTTCTAACTTTCCTGCTGTGGTGTCGTTAAGCGCACTATTTACGAGTTCTATGCTATCTTTGATTTGTGCCCAAAGCTCGCTTGTGTCTTTCTGGTCTGCTAGTGGCACGACCATGCCGCATAGGTCTGGGTTTAGCCTCTGGTCTGTAATTTGTGATGAGCTGATTGAGTTAGCGCCATTTTTTATAAGCACATCAGCAAGCACTAGTTCATAGTACGTGCTTTCTCTGTGTATTTCAGGTGGTCTAGGTGTCGTTGATGGCACGCCTTCCCGTACATAAATTTCAATTGAGCGGACGGCTTCTGCAAGGTCAAATCGCACGAGTACGCGGTCAATTCTGCTAAGCTGACTATCGCTATTAGATAGAGTTATATATCTTGACTCTGTGCTATAGGCTTTTGCTCCTTCGATGTGGCAGCCGCCTGGAGATACTTCAACTTTCATTCCTCCACCTGGCCGCACTAGAAGGCTGCTTGGCGGATTTGCAAAAACTCCGTTGGTAAAATAAAGCTTATTAAATTGCCTCTCATCTTCCGCCGTGATGGCTCTATCCCACTCGGGGCTTGAGGTCGAGCCAACGTTTTTGCTGTTAAATGGATAACTCTTCATAGTACTTTTTGATACTCCTTCCTTGTAGGTGTTCCTAAAACTATTTCAATTTCACATATATTTTTGTGATAAACTTCCCTTATCTCAACAATCCTTGCGCTATATTCAACTTCTAGTTCGTCAAGCTGCACGCTGCATAAATCTCCGAGGTCATAGTCACGCGGGTATATATACCGGTCTTGCAGAACCTCACAGGAGATATGTTCAACCTTATAGTTATTTAAAAGTTCTAGTTTTAAAGCATTTTGCATTTGCGCTCGTACGCTTGCTTCTTTGCCGTTTTCAATGTCATTTGCGGTTGTATATATTACTCTTAAAGGCTTTGCTGCTCCTACATCCTGCGGAGCGTTTACGTTATATTCATAGCTTTCATATATACATTTTTGAAATTTACTATCTTTGTAAATGTAAAGGCTATTTGTATAACTGATTTTATCTTCAATAATTTGCACACCGACTATATGCGGGTATGCTCCGCTATCATCAAAGACATACTCGATATTTTTTGCGGTTCCTAAGCTTTTGTTAAAGTAGACATCACGACTCCTTAACTTTTTTGCTTCCATAATTAGCCCTATCATAGGTTCCCGCGTGGCCCTTGCCGGGCTGTTAAAATAAGGCTTAGCTATAAAACGATAATTGTTAAGTCTTAAAAAATCATATATAGCTTTGCCTCCTGGCTCTCCGCCCTTCGCGCCCAGCTGCGTTAGCGCCGTTGATGTTATCGTTTGTGGCTCAAAGTATGCACAGTAGAGGTTATTAGTAAATGGCGGAAATAGGCTATCATGACCATCTGCGTACGTGTCTTTTATGCGCCCCCTGTACTGTGAATATAAGCTAAAGCAAAGTATATCAAGATTAGTAAGTAGGTCGTTCTCCGGAGACATATCTGTTATAAGCGCGCCCCAGTCAAGAAGCTTTTCAATAAAAAAGCCAGAAGCGGTTATGAAATCACCCTCTGGCAAGTATTCATATTGAACCTTTTGCACAATTCCTGTTTCTGGCCTATCGTCAAGCTGAATATACTTGATATTCTTGTCCCAGTCCTCGGCTCTAACATAAAGGCTAAAGCTTCCAGGCTCAAAACATTTCCTTGTCCACTGAAGCTCTATAAACTCACGTGGCGGCAGCTCTTGCCCTGTTTTGTCAAGATAGATTATCATATGCTTAAAAACCTTTCTCTATAACTCAGTTCAACCGATGCGTTTAGAGGTGAATCATTTGTGTCTTTTAGAACTGCGAGAGAATTATCTCCTGGTTCCAATATCAGCTTACTAATTGGCGTTTTTCTGAGTTCAGAAAGCGATAACCTCCTACCGTTATAAGTGATTTCTTTATTAGCGCTATCAAGCACGATTCTATCGCCAATATTAAGCGGATACTTAGAATTGTCAAGCACTGTAAAAGCTTGCTCGTTCACTTTAATGACTAGTTTTTGTGCCCTTTCCGATAACGTGATTTTTAGGTTTACCCCTGCAAAATCTGTGCCTGTATAATTTAAAAGTACGTCATTGATTGGCTTCACATAGCTGAATGGCAAGCTATCTGCATATGCTCTCGTAACGTGCCAGAGCCCTACAGTTTTTGCGAATTCTATATGCTCTTCATTTGGGCTATAAAAGCCAGGGTCTGCAGCAAAAAAGCCAACAACAAATTCTGGGCTTTTATATACGTTAATTGTCGGGTAACTTATAGCTTCAATTGCGCACATTTCCGTTTCTACAGTCCTGCCGAGGTATGTAATTTCAAGCTTATATTTTGCTCTGACATCATGAAAACTTAAAATTGCGTTCCTTTGTGCTTCATAATTTGAAATATTTGCAAGCCTTGCCTTAATTGTGATTAGTCTTGAATGGAGACGCGACCCTGTCAATAGGTCGCCATCACCTATCCCGCGTGGCGACTTAAAAAGCTCTATTGTCGGCGCGTCTATGCCCTCAATTGCTATAATTTTCCAATCGCCCGCCTCATATTCAAAAGTCGCTGTGCCACTCTTTGAGTATTTTTTTGCAACTATTGTAACTTTTTTATCCATTATATGCTCCTGCAAGTCCGAATTTTATTGCTTCCTTCCTTAGGGCTCTTCCTGTTTCCCACGGTGTTTTTACGGGCTCGTTAATGTTTATTGTCTGATTTATAATCGGCGCTGTTTCTTGTGTAGCTAGCTCATAAGGTTTAGCTAAGCGCGGCAATATCCCCGCCGGCTTGAAACTAGTAGTAAATTCTGGTATGTCAATGCCTTCATATACTCCTAAAATTTGTTTTGCCTGGTTTATAGCTGTTTTTACGAGGCCACCAGTTTCAGATTCAATCCCTAGACCAAGACCCTTTCCCACCATTTTACCAATGGCCATTGTTGCCCTAGATGGCGAGTGGGTTTTAAATACGCCCTTAATTTTATTCAATATCGCATGGCCCACGCCTGCTACCTTGCATTTAACCCATTCTACTTTATTTGATATACCATTCCATAAACCTGTTAGCCAATGAACACCAACGCTATAAAGCGAGCCGAGCCCTGATTTAATACGCCCTGGGATTGCGGCTGCCATGCTTCTCACATTGCTATACAGATTGCCTACCCATGAGCTTATGCCGGCCCACAGTTTGCCAAGTAACTCGGCGCCGAGTGATATAAGTGTGCCGCCTAGCATCCGAATGCCCACGATAATCGCTGTTATAATTTGAGGTAAGAATGAAACCAGCTGCGGTATGGCTTGTATTAGACCCCCCGCAAGCGCTACTATTAGTTTTATTCCGGCAGTAATTAGAAGCGGTAAGGCCGTTATAAAGCCGTTTAGTAACGATTCTATAACTTTCGGTAGTGCTGCCATTATCATAGGTATGGCTGAGATTAAGCCGTTTACAAGCGCTAAGATTAGTGAAATTCCAGCGTTTATAAGTGCGGGTAATGCTGTTACGACGCCCTGTATCAAGGCTTGTAAAATTGTAACTCCTGCGCTAATAAGTGAAGGCAAAGCCTTTATTATTACTTGTATAATTTTAGGTACTAGCGCCGAAAACTTTGCTGCAATTATAGGCACCTTTTGAGATAAATTCTCCGCAAATTTTGCGATGTTATCCCCAAGTTTATTTATATCGCCCCCCGATTTTACAAAGATAACTAACCCAGCCACAACCGCAGCTATAGCCGCCGCCATCAGTAAAAACGGGTTTCCTACTATAAAGGTTTTAATTGCAAGCCCTACCGTGGTAACAGCCTTTTTTATAGCGTTGAATTTATTTATGGCAAAGCCAACTGTTAGTGCAGTCCCTATCGCTCCAATAGCTGCTTCAACTAGTGGTAAGTGATTCATCATCCAGTCAACCCCCGACATGATTGCCGGCAAAATATCTGATTTTATCTTGTCAAAAATCGGGGCGGTAAGTGCGCCAAGTAGGCCCTTTAAGTTATCTTTCAGCGTGCTCATTTGCCCGCTAAAGGTCTTAGATTGCTCTTCAAGGCCGTTATAAAATTGTCCGCCTTTTGACGTTGCGACTTCCATAGCATGCGCGACATCTTCAAAGCTGATTTGTCCTTTAGCCATTTTATCTTTAAGGCTTGACATGGACTCGCCCGTCTCTTCAGATATAACCTTTAGAGGGTTGAAGCCTGCGTTTATCATCTGTAGGAGGTCTTGGCCCATTAGCTTTCCTTGCGACTGAACCTGCCCAAATACAAGCGCTAGCCCGTTAAACTTCTCTTTGTTTCCAAGAGAAATATCGCCAAGCATTTTTAGGTGGCCCTGAACCTTATCCGCGTCATCGCCAAAAGCGAGAAGCGTCTGGGATGCTGACGCCAAGTCCCCCATCTCAAATGGCGTTTTGGCCGCCATCTTTTTGAGCTCAGCTATATGCTTTGCTGCGGCTTCACCGTTACCGAGCAGTACTTTAAAGCTCGCTTGATACTGTTCCATCTGGGCGTTAAAATCAATCCCCATTTTTCCTATATCAAGCGCCTTTTTTGCTACAAGCCCTGCGATTCCAGCAGTGAGAATTTTTTTAATGCTGGAGAGCCCTGTTTGTATGCCCTCGGTGTTTATGCCTGTATCAAATACTAAGCGACCATCACTCATCCAAATACCTCCTCAAAATAGTCCCCTGCTGCTTTTTCTTCTTCCGTTAATTTCTCTGGCAATGCCCACGCACGTTTTAGCCTTAGAAGCTCTTCGTCTTTTCCGTCATACTGTCTATACTCAATTATTTTTCGCATTATAGTTTCTTCTGGGAGACTTTTAAAAAGCGCCATGAACTCGAACCAGTGCATGCTTGATTGAATCAAGTTAATGCCATAAGCTTGCAGAAAAGAGCTGTAAATGTAGTCAGCGTCGAGTTTAAAGTCAATTATAGGGCTGCTGTCTTCTTCCCCCTTGCTATCTTCTCCCCTTGAGATAAATCTCTGTATCTCCTGGATAAGCTCTTTTGATGGGGGTGGGGCTTTACCAATAAAAAGAGACTTATAGTCGTTAGTGTCCATAAGTCTCAGCCATGTTTTATAGTCAGTTTTTATTTTATACTCAATCCCATGAATAGTTAAGGAATCTGGCAGCCCATCTGTTAGACTTATCATTTTACTAATCGCTCAATCGCTGCCACGCTCGCCCCTAAGTCATTTATCTTATCGAGCATGTCTTTTTCTTTTTCCATCTCATACGATTTAATTGGCTCAAGGTATGTATCATCAATCTTTTTAACCGCAAGCATTGTATCAATTGTTGATATAGCTTCCTTGTCTGAAGTTCCAAAAATCTCAGCTAGTTTATCTCTGCCAAGCAAGTCCTCAAGAATTTCGCAAGCCTTGTAATGCGTTTTTACGTCATTTCCCAAAGCTAAAACCTGGTTAAATTCGTCAAACTTCCTTGCGATTTTGGGTGTTCTAGCTGGTAGCTCGTATGAATTCCCTTGTAGTTCTACCCTCATTAGATACTACCTCCTGCCGGTGTGAATGTTGGCGTGTCATCTGTTCCCTGCTTAACTGTTCCCCTTAGGATTGTTCCCCTCATAGGGAAATCAACTTCAAGCGTTCCGTCAACCGCGTTTAGCTGTTTTATAACTACCGCACAACCAGCCTTCCATGCTTTCCATTGTCCTGTTGACTTTGCGTCTTCATCGAATTTGTAGACTAAAAGCATATCAGTTGTTGAGTCACCTCCGGTTTTAAGGTTATATGCGTACTCCCATAACGCGTCAAAATCAGGCTCACCCTTATACATTGTTAGTGGCAATCCTTCAATTTTTGGTGCATAGCGCTCAAGGTCTGTTGTTGGAGACTCGTCGGCTATATAGTCATAGTCCTCTGTTTGTGGGTCAAAATTAAGAGTAAGCTCTGTTGACTTCTTAATTCTCACATACTTTGGCGCCTGAGCGGTTCCAAAATTCAAAAATAAAGCAATTTGATGCTTTTTAACTTTACCTGCCATTATTATTCCTCCTTAAATATGTTACATAAATTCCTATTTGATACACAGCCTCTTCCTCACTCTCATCCTGTAAGTAAAAAGAGTTAGCAATCCCTATTTCTTCAAACCCGATAATTTTAGGTGGATTGCCAGCCTCTACTTCTGATTCAATCCACTCTTCCAAGGCTTCCAAGAAACTATGATTTTCCTCTCTATCCTCCTGAAGCTGTGCGTTTTCTCTTGCCACAAAATAGTAGTAATCTGTTCTTAATGCGGATCCATCGATATACGCTATCTCCTCAAATGTCGGTTGTTTATACAGGCCATAGCTTTCAGGATCAGCTTCGAGGCGGTCAGTCTCAACAAATTGAAGCCTATCATAATTTGATAGCCACGTTTGTATAGCTTTTGAAATAGTCATAAAAAGGCCTTTGCTCCTTTCAAAATAGCTTGCGCGCCCCCTTCTTTTTTCATGCGTTCAAACCAGTAATTGCCACGTCTTGGTGCACCTCTAAAATTTGCTGGGCGATAGTACCAACGTCTGGCATACGGAGTACCATATATAACTTTTCCAGATCCAATTTTTGTCAGATTTGTGCCAGATCGCACTAGATCCCCTCTATCAAACGGAACCATTGGAGCACATTTCCTCAGCACTTCACTATCGATATATTTCTGTGCTTTACTGCCTAATGCTACTCTATTTTTTATATCGGGATCTAATTCAAGCCTTACATTTTTTAGTTCTATCATACTGCAATCACTCTCCAGTGCTTTAAATAATTTCGTTTGGTGTTGTCATGTACAGCTTTTATTACTCCGATTTCACCCATATCGCGTTTCAAGTCTTTAAGTCTGTAAGTGTCACTAAGTTCTTTCTCACACTTGCCTAGAAGCACTATATCAAGACCACTTTTAGGGTTAAGTGTCCAGCCCACGTGATTCTTTTTCCACTCTACCGGGCTATAATATCCGGGTCTATTCGGTATTGTTATTGAAATGTATTCATTAACTATAAAGCGCCCATCTGTAGGTGCACCGCTGGCTAAAATGCCATGCGCAATCTTTCTTTTATACATTACACCTTCAAGTATTGTTTTCTTCCAGTGATCAACCCCAGAACTATCCTTGTAATGGTTATAGATCGTTATAGTATCTGTGAAAATCATCTTACATACACCCCATTAGACCTGTGCCAGATAGAATGTCAAAGAGAGCAGCTTTTAAGCCCTCTTGTCTATCCTTAGCAGATGAGTACGTTTCGGAGTACCCGTCATTAGACATGGACACAATGTCGTCATTTTGCCCTGATGTAGCGATAGAATGGATTGTGTGTATGTATGCAGCCTTTACCTGCTTATACCGATAATCCGTATCTGATTGCACATCATCTATTCTTCTCGCTGTAAAGCCTCTAAGAAGATACTCTGCCCTTGCGTAAAGGCTATCGTATACTTCGCTAGCTGATACATCATCATAAACTTTTTGGTACTCCTCAAACGTAATCTTCATCATTTCTATTTCTCGCTTTTCTTAGCATCGTCCTTTTCAGGCTCTGCCTTATCTTCCTCTAAGGTTTCAGCTGCTGCTTCATCCTTAGCAGGTTTCTTCTTATTCGGCTTTACCTGATCTAGTATTTCAAGTCCTACTATTCTTCCCATTGCTTACCTCCTACTCGTGGAACTGGCCAGCAATTCCTACTAGCTTGTTTTCGTAAGTGTCTGCAATACCAACCTCTCTAAAGTTAAACTGCCAACCATCTGCATCCTGGTTCTGATCAGGAGAAATTGCTTTGTTGACATTTCTCTTCTGGAACTGAATTACTGCGGATTTTTCAACGATTAGGAAGTCAAGCGCCTTGCCTGCAGTGGCCTGCTTAAATCCTCCTGCTTCCTGTCCGCTAGTCTTGCCATCAAGCTGTTCAATTGCAGTGTAAAACCTCGATGCTGGAACTTTCTGAATAGCTGCAAACTGTCCCATTACTTCCTTAGACTTTGTAGTGTCAAGATCACGGATAAGGCCATAAACTGTAGGAGATACGAACAACACTCTATTCTCTTCAGGTACTTCTGCATCAGTCATAGCATCGTACTTAGCTGCTATAGCCTTTATTGCTGCTGTACCGTCTGCGATAGCGCCTGTTGTTACAGTAGCCGCTGCATCCTTACAGTAGGAAGCAATTCTAAAAGCATCAAGCTCAGGAACTACTTTTGTTCTAATAAACTCTGAAGCAAGTCTGCCAAAAGCAAGCCCTGTGGTGTCGATATCATCTATTGCATCAACTGTAAATTTTCTACCTCTATCAAAGTTGCATTTAACTGTCTCGTTTATGAGCTTAACAACTCCTGCTAAATATCCATTTGCTCTGTCATAGTCTGCAAGACCGTCCATATCAATCTTAGGTATAATCATCTCATCCGCATTAGCCCCTTCTCTTGCAAGTTTAGGATCTCCATCAAGAATAGCCGTGCAAGATGCCTGCTTATATACTTCATCCAATAGTTCCACATAAATTTTGAATTTTTCAATTTGATTTGCCATTTTTATTTTTCCTTTCCATTTTCAATACTTGTGAGACCCATAACAGCTCTAGCCGCTGCCTCTTTCGTATCAGCTCCGCCAGTACCATTACCCGCATTCCCGGAAGAATCTACTCTCGCACCTGTTGGTTCGGCTACAGAAGATGTGAATAAGAATGCAGTGTCATCAGCCTCTTTCAAAGCTTTGATTGCCTCTTCGATATCGGTTGAGCGGTTCTTGCTGGCTTTTAGATCATCGATGTTTAGCTCTGCCCTTATGCTTGCTGATCGTCTTCCTCCTGCTTTAGTTATTGCCGTATCAAGCAGCTTATCAAACTCAGTATTGTCGAGCCTTATCTGCATATCATCAAGTGCCTTTTGATGTTCGGCATCTTTTGTAGCGGCCGTGTCCTGCAGATCCTTGATCTGCTTTTCTAGCGCTTCCGTATTTCCTACCGACGCCTTTAGTGCCTCGATAGACTTAGACTGCTCGTCATAGTCTGCTTTCAACTTATCGGCTCTTTCTTTTTCAGCATCATACTGATCAGCCTTATCCTTTATAGGATCAAATTCTGCATGATGAGCATCGAGGATTTTAGTAATTACCTCATCGTCAGTTATGCCAAGCTTTTTAATAGAGTCTCTTGTAAATGCCATGTTTATTTCCTTTCTGTATTTAACGTCCTGCGATTGCTTACGCCCAGACTAGCTTATTACAGTCCTTGCCTTTAACGCCGCAGACCAAGGGCAATAAAAAAAACACCGCTTGCTTGCGATGCTTTGATAACAATATTTTTTAAATTAAAAGACCAGGAGCCCTAAGGTCATCCTGGTACGTTCCGTGTTGTTAAAATTTAATATCCAACATCGTATGTCGGGTAATCAACTCGTTTAACCGGAACAAAATTTTTATGCCAAATCGTCATATCACTGTTTGCCATTATCCTATAGGCTTCGCTTTCAGGAACCCTTTTGCACGTAGAATTCTGAAATTGCAGCCATTCATTTGAATCATGAAACAATTCATATGCTTTTTCTGGCTCCCCATTAAAAAAGAGGTCAGCCATTTGTTTAATTGTTTCTTTACTTAGCATATAAACCTCCTTTTCTGACGTTTAAAAAACCACTTCTGCTTGTATTATAAGTTTACCATTTTCTTCCTTCATTGTCAATACATTGAGGACAGTGTCGACCGGTAACACCAACTCACTTTCCGCTTCCATACCATTAGTGAAAAAATTTGTTCCCTCGGGTACTTTTATTTCCCATTTGATCGGACGTTGCTTGAATAAATTCTTTGCCTCAACCATTGAAGTAGAAGTGAAGCTACCTCTGTTATATCTAATATTTACTTTCACTGGCCCCTTACTATTTCTAGCCTTTTCAGCAAAATCCTTTAACTTTCCACTTAATACGTATGCACCATCATATCTATAAACATAGTATGTCTTGGAAGCTTTAACTTTATTTATTAGATTACTTAATGTTTGTACTGTTTTCTTGTCATAATTGTCCAATACATCATATGCTCCGTTTCTCAACATTTCATTTATATAAAAAGAATTTCTGCTTTGAAAATAGCCTCTGTTATTTCCATTATGATCGATGTGCCCACAAATCAAAGTCATCTCTTCTATTGTGGCTACATATTGACATTCCTGACTAATTTGTCGAAACTCCTCTATGCTTATATATTGCGGCGCGAAAGATTCTGGGATTTCCTCTTTAAGTATATTTTGTCCATAAGATCTTTGCAATGAAGCCTCTTTAATATACGCAAAATCTCTCTTATATCCTTTAACATAAATTCTATTAAGATTCTGCTTAAGTCCTGCTTTACGGCAAAACCTCGCATACTGTTGTTCTTTTGCCTTTATAGCCGCGATCCTATTTGTACCGCCTATATGTTGCCTTTTAAGCTCTCTAAGTTCCCTTTCAAGTCTCCTCTGTTTCTGTGTTGCCTGGTAGTATGTATATGTCTTTCCATCCACCTCTACTGGCTCTGGATCCTTTTCAATCGGGTTTGGCTCAGATATACCCTCTATAAAAGGGTAGAACGTGTGTCTGCAGTTATAACCACAAAGCCCTGTAGGATCATCTGGATAACCTGTTACATCTGAGAGTTTTTCAATCTTATAGCCAAGCCGCTTACTCTCTTTTGGGTATGATTTTCCACTTATGCTATAAACTTTGCCTTGCCAAGCCGCGTGATCAGCGTGACCTTCTCCGCTTCTAGCTCCTGCATGTGATGATACCTCTACAAGATCAGCCCCGAGTTCTTCTGCATTCGACATTGAAATATCTGCGGACATTTGACCGAGTGCAGTACGTACAGCTAGGTGAGCGGCTACATCAATTCCTCTTGACACACCTGAGGCAAAATCCACCTTCCGAAGTCCACTCTTTTCTAGCTCGGATACTGCTTGCTCAACCGCCTGCTGAGTTGAAAAAGTACCGCTAACGACATTCATTACAGCTTTATCCATTGCGTAGTTAAAAGCTTTTTCCATCTTGATTGGTCTGCCTGTGAACTTAAACCCGGTAGAATGAGTCAGTGATTTTAAGTCATGACTTAGCCTCTTTGATACCTCTTTATTAATCTGATTTAACGCTGGGCTTTTTTTAAGATGCCTTCCTTGCGAGGTCCAAAATTCTAAATCATCTGCAAAGGCCATATCCCCTGCACGGCTTACTATATCATCACCATTCTTTTTAGCTTCGGCTACAACTTTGTCAATCTCTTCCTTAACCGCCCTTTTATGCTCAAGAGTATTCTTGTTTATCATGTCTATATACTCTTTATTTGCATGTAGTTTTTTAAGCACTGCAGCACGGATTTCACTTGGACTATAGCCTAATTCTTCAAGTGCTTTAGCCTGTAACTCTGCCGTCTCAGTCCACCTTTTCTCTTTCCTGACTCTTCTTGCAATATCCTGTATAACTTCCTGCTCTAGATCTTGGAATAGTGGAATTATTTCTGCAGATAGCTGTTCTTTTTGTTTATCTGATAGCATAAGGCTATACCTCTTCTGTTATATTATCCGCCTCAATATCGTTATACCATGCCTCTACCTCTTCCTCTGTTAAGCTATATTTATTCTGTAAATAGTACTTAACTAGCTTAGGTAGTCCAAAGGCTTGTGCATCAGCTTTCATTGCTTCAAGCTCACTTTGTCTATCAGTGATGAAACTGTCATCGTAGTTAATTACTATCTCATCGTCAAGATCGTAGTTACTACCATGAAAAGCATTTGAGAACCATAGCAGAGCTTTTATGATATCTTCTATGTAATCAGTTAGGTTTTGTCTTTGCCTGTTAAGCTCCTGCATGCTATCCTGCCTTGTGCCTATGTACTCTGTAGCAGTTTTTATCTGCCCATTCTCAAAGCTGTATTTCCTCGTTCCAAAACCAAACATTGTTGACAAAAGCGATAAGGCTAACTCAAAGGTTTTCGTGATACCATCAACTCTAATTTCCGGATTAATCTCCTGGATAAGTTTTTTCGTATCCGGAAGTTCTTTGCCCATAGATACAAAAGTCTTTTTATGTTGTTTGTTTGGCGTAATAGGCTTTCCATTATTATCAAACTCACAAAGTGCCTCGTTATAAAGCACCATTTTGTCGGACTTATCTAAATCACCGACTAAGACATTAAAAATAAGATCGATTGCTTTGAGCACAGGTATAGCCCCGTATATCTTTGGCAGTCCATAGCCTTGCATATCTCTAAGATTATTTACCGCTGCTGTGGTTAACACGGCAAATGGTTTTATCTCACCAAGTTCAACTTCTGTGTGTTTATCCCTGATCTCTTTACCGTTATGATCTAAAACGGCGGTTATGGCCTTATATTTATTCTCTTCGTGTTTAAAGATAACTATGGTCGTTTCTGCTTTCCCATTTATAACATCTTCTGATGCAAAAGCGCACTCTGTTACAACGCCCTTTTTAACGGTTAACGGATATATGCCATTTGGCTTCACATAAACAAGTTCTAAGTCTCCGCCTTTTAAACTCCCATCAGCCATTAGATTAGATCCCACAGATCTAATATAAGTAGCAACCGTTCCCTCTGCAGCCATAAGTTCTAGCTGCTCTCTTATGCTCTTTTGAAAACGTTCTTCGTCTAGTGCTTTGGCTACAAAATCATTTGCCATCTGATTTGATAACGAAATATCCACAACCTCGCAAAGATTAGCATCATCTTCGCAAGCCCTTTTAGCAAAGCCTGTGCGCTCCATATCATAATGCACGCCGTTAACTGTGATTCTGTCGTGGAAGTCTTTAATTGCTTCGGTGCAATACCAGGCATCACAAAGATTGATGATGTCAATTGCTTTTGAATTAACCTTGTAGCCTAATTTATTCAAATAACTTTTAATTTGGAATATCATTGCTTCTCCTTAAAGGTGAAAATAGTTTATAAAGTGGGACCACGAATAATAGTCAGCATCATACGTGTCAACATCTGTCGTAAAATTGTCTAAAAGCTTCTCTTCGCCTCTGTCATATACCATTGTTGATAGTGCCTCTGCAATAGGCCCGCAAGTTTCTTTGACGTATAAGAATCTACCCATATTAAAAATAGAGTTGTACGCAACAACCCTATTTCTAAACTCTGTCTTTTTGCAGTCCATGATTCTCACTCCTAAAGCAGCTTTAGCGCTATATAGGGCGAGGCCATTTTTTATAACCTGCTCAGCATGATCAACAAAGGCGGCAACAATTTCTATGCATGGATACATTGTTCTGATCTCAGCGACAAATTCTGCAAAAGAATTATATATCTTGTCCGGATCTACGGTGCCTTTATCATGTACTATTTTTTTATAATGCAGCCTAATCTGCTTTGAAAATCCTTTAGTAAAGCCAGTAGCTACAAACGTGCTATGTGATTTTGTACCACCAATATCTACACCGATGTAAATCTGCCAAAGCCCTAGCGCATTGAGTCGGTCTCCGTTAACTTCTGGCATCACGGTTTCATAGCTTACTGCAAACTTATCAGCGTTGTTAGCAAACTGTGGATGTACAAGTCCTTCCGCGAGTGTCCACTCACCAAGAATGAAGCGGTTATAGTAAACGGTACCTGCATATTCTTTCTTGAGATTATCAACAAAATCTTGAGTTAAAAAAGGGTTGTCATCAAGTCTAAAAGTCATCTTGTAAATGTCTAGTGCTTCGTTATCTAGAAAAGATTTAAGCCAGTGAAATGGACTATCCGGATTGCTCGTCCCATCAAAGCATGCGCCTGGTTTATCTAGCCTAGACTTAAGCATCTGAAATACAGCTTCAGACCACGTCCCAACCTCATCACCATAACAGTACGCTATGCCCATTCCCTGGAGCCTAGCGACCTGTGAGGCTTTGTCTGCACCGAGTGCATAGGCTTTTCTGCCAAACAGGTTTAGTGTATTGTCATGGATCCTAACAGTGTCCACAAGTTCAGACCCCCATGTTTCACGCATAGGTGCTAGTACATTTCTTTCTAGCGTACCTAAGGTGTTTCCGATAAGTACTATTGCCCCTTGTGGTGCGGATCTAATTCGTTTTGGGATCTTGTAATAATCGAGATATGTCTTCCCGGATCTAGTGGCACCGATGGAAAAATTCCAACGATGAAATGTGTTTATGGTATTTTGCCAAACCTCTTTTTGCTTATTACTAAAGGTAATCATTTCATCGCCTCGTCAATACCACCTAGAATTTCATCGAGTTTTCTTATGGATTCGACATTGGCATCAACATGCTTCATATCCCTCCAACTAGTAGGTTTTCTATTCTTGAGCCAGAATATTTGTGCGGTTGTATCGGGTACAACCTGCTTTGTTACTCTCTTAGTTTCTTTGCCGCTTTCGTATGTAATCTCTTCATATTCATAGCCTAAAGCCCTTTTAAGCAGTGCATTTTCAACCATGCGGTCTACTACTTCTTTACCCTCTTTTAGGGCCTGACATATAAGACTATATTTATCACGCCATCTATATAGGGTTTTTACAGCAATCCCCATATTATGCGCAATCTGATCATCAGTTAAACCATCTCTTGCCCAGCCTTGTATTTTTGTTAAGCCTTCAGGAGTGAGCCACTGCCCATATTTCCCTTTTGCCACAAATGACTCACCTCTCTTTCATAGTAATAACCACAAAAGCCCCCATAGGTTGGAGGCTTAAGGAGTTATTCAAAGGAGTTCTTAAATGAAAAATGATTTTTCTACTTGTAAGTTTTTTTCACCAACTACAGTATAGCATAGGAAAAATGTGAAAAGTGTGAAAGTTACAATTTTTGAATTTTTTTAAGTTTCTTTGAAACACTAGACCTCTCTATATGCAGTATTTTGCCTATGTTTTCCTGAGTCTCGCCCTCTATATAATATAGCCTTAGTATAGATCTTAGTTCTGGATCCTCAACGCTATCAATCTCTTCTTCCGCATTTTTTATCACAGACTCTAACTGCTTTAATCTTACTTTTATCTTTTGCTCTCTAGCGTGTATCTCCCTCTCGTCAAACACAAATCCGACAACTGATTTTGGGATTCCTTTTCCGGTTCTGTAGTCTTTATAAAAATCTGCCTGAAGCTCTGGTTTGGCATTGTCTATAGAATACCTTAGCCCCATGATTTCTTTTTTAAGTTTTCTTATTTTAGCCACATTCTCAAATTTTATATTTGTCACCTCTGACCCCCTGATTTTTTAAAGATATAGTTCTTATGGCTATAGTACTCGAGATCACTTTTTCTACGCTGCCTCTCAAGATCCTTAAGCTTTTTAAACTCCTGGTATTCTTTGCAACTAGAGTGGCAACCTAAATATCTTTTAGTGCAGCCCTTGCATGCTTCTATTCTAGCCATGTTCTCCCTCCCTTATTTTTTTAATACGCGCCTTAAGTGACTCCATTACGGCTTCCTGCACATTTTCTTTTTGCTTAAGAGCTGCTATAACATCCTCATCTCTAGTGTCTTGGCTTATAAGATGGTGCACTATAACTTTTTCGCTCTGCCCCTGCCTATGAAGTCTTTTATTAGCCTGCGTGTACTGCTCGTAGTTCCAGGTGAGTCCGAACCAAATTACATGATTTCCACCCTCTTGAAGATTAAGACCATAGGCAGCAGATGCGGGATGTGCAAGCAAAATATCAATCTCGCCATTATTCCAGTCATCCTGATCCTTTTGCGTCTTAAGCTCACGAACTCTCAGATCCTTACACTTACTCAACGCTTTCACAATTCTCATAAGATCATGACGATAATTATAAAAAACAAGTGCCCCCTTTCCGGATGCTCTAAGGCTTTCAACAAGTTCAAGGAAAGCCTCTATTTTGCTACTATGCACTTCGTGCACTTCTTTATCCTCACTGTAAACAGCTCCATTAGCAAGCTGTAAAAGTTTATTAGAAAGTGCAGCGGCAGACGATACAGATAGCTCCCCATCTGGTAACTCCATAACCATTTGCTTTTCAAGTTCGTGATAAGATTTTCTGGCTTTATCCGATAAAATAACTGGGATTTCATGTTCTATACAGTCAGGTAGCTGTAAATAATCCTTGGCTTTCATGCTAATACATATATCGGAAATACGACTAAGAATAGCCTCTTCTGCACCGTATTTAGGGCTATATTTATAAACAACACCGTTTATTCTAGGTCCAGCATCAAAATATCGTTCTTTAAAACCTGAATATCTTTTACCAAGCCTCTCCCCATCATCAAGAAGATATAGCTGTGCCCATAAGTCGTTAAGCCCATTTGGTGAAGGTGTCCCGGTAAGTTCAACAATTCGCTTTACTCTAGGTGTAACAGACGATAGAGCCTTAAAGCGTTTTGCTTTATGGCTTTTAAAGCTCGATGATTCATCTATAACCACCATGTCAAAAGGCCAATCATTTCGATAAAAGTCTACAAGCCACGTAACATTTTCGCGATTTATGATATAGATATCTGCGGTTTCATAAAGCGCCTTTACACGCTTTTTTTCACTGCCAAGTACCCTGCTAACTCTTAAACACTCAGTATGTTCCCATTTGTCTTTTTCTTTGGACCATGTCCCCTCGGCCACCTTCTTTGGTGCGATTACTAAGACTTTAGAAACATCAAACCTGTTGTATTTAAGATCTTTGATTGCGGATAGTACGATGCTTGTTTTACCTAAGCCCATATCCAGGAAAAGACCAAGTTTATCCGTTGCAATAATTCGATCAATGCAGTATTTTTGATATGGATGCGGGGAGTATATCATTGCTTGCCACCTTCTAGTTTCTTTTGCATTTTGGCAGCTGCTTCATGCGCTCCTATTTCGTTAAAGAAATCTTTTAACCCTTTCAGCCCATACACAACATAAACTTTTTGTCCAAGTTCAATTAGTCTCTTAACCTGTACGCTCTGCAATACGCTAAGGCTTCCGGTTTTAGCTTTTAACTCAACGAACATCATCTTGCCCCCCGGTAACACTACAATCCTATCCGGCACACCACTATTTCCCGGGCTTATAAATTTATATGCTCTACCGCCAAGCTTTTTGATCTCGGTGGTTAAAATTTTTTCAATATCTTTTTCAAGCATCTCATTTCTCCTCGTCATACCGTGTAAACCTCTCGCGCGCGCGTATATATTACCTGCGTATAGGCGTTATATGCGTATATGCGTCTATAATATCTATATTTATATATTTTATATAGGTTATTGGTTTACATGGTTTACATAGTATGATTATCCTCTATTTTCCAATGCCTTAAGCCGTAAACTAAAGTGTAAACTTCCATGTAAACCCAAATTTTTCGGTTTACAACCCCTTGTAAACCGAATTGTCCGCCAGTTTACACGGTTTACATCCTAAAATTGTTCTTCCGTGTCTATTTTTCTCTTGTATCCTTTCTGTATTCCGTATGGTCCGCAGCGCATAACATTACCACCTTTTTCCCACTCTTTCATTTTTCTAAGTACTCCAATAATCTCATTTTTGTGCTGTGGTTTAAAATGTTTTGGATCTCCATTTAACACCTCAACCCATATTTGCATTAGGCATACCCTGTCCATAGGCACAAGGTTTTCGTCCGATGTGATATTGCCGTTTAGGAATATTTTCCTTTGCTGCACGCTCATTTGCCCCCAATTAGTAGGCACCAGCGTTTCAAGATAGTCGTGTATCATACCGCTTAGTGTCGATGTGTCGCTGTGCTGTTCCTGCATGATTTCGGCAAGAGTTTCAACATCCTTTGATAGATAAAGAGGCTCGCCTAGAACGTAATACATATAAGCCTCTGCCCATATCTGATCTACCTCTTCCGGAAGATCATCCCATATTGATTTTTGCGGCTCATTTACTCCTACATCAACGGGCCAAAATCGCCTGTTTCCCGTCTGGTCTTTTAAAAATTCAGACTCATTTGATGTTCCGAAAAAGACGCATCGTCTTGGATATCTTGACGTTCTTCTACCGTAAGGTGCCCTATAGATATCATCAACTTTTGATAAAAACTGCTTAACTGCATTGGTTTCTTGTCTATTCATTGCTGTAAGCTCTCCAACTTCGACTATCCATATTCCCTGGATAAGCTCTGCAGCATCCTTTCCTTCAAAGGTTGTAAGCGAGTCACTGAACCAGTCTTTACCTAGAACTCTAAGAAATGTACTTTTGCCTATTCCTTGCGGTCCAGTAAGAATGGGCATATAATCAAATTTAACAAAATCATTCATTGCCCTTGAAACAGCAGCGCATAACGTTTTTTTAATAACTGCCCTTGTGTAGATGTTATCCTCTGCGCCAAGATAATCTGATAGCAAAGTCTCCACTCTTTTAACTCCGTCCCATTTTAGACCCTTTAAGAACTTCTGCACGTCATTAAACTTGTGTCTTCCTGATACAATCGTAAGTGCTTGAAATAAAAGTTCTTTCCCTTTGATATTGTAGTACTGCTCCATGTAATTTGCGTAATTTGCATCATCCTCGTCTGTCCACGTTCTTTGAATGTTTGAATTGTCCCAAGGGAGATTTCCTAGACAAACGCCTTGATTTGCAAATACGTCAACTGCGATTTTACCCTTAAGCAGTGGATCATTTTCTGTTGCGATAACGGCGTTGTTTATGGTCTTTTTAATCTGCCCATTGCCGTCAAGCGTCATCTTCGATATCCAGTCAAGATCCTCTTCTGTCACAGACTCTGTGGTATCATTAAAGGCCTTATTAGCCTCTTCTATTCTTTCTTTAGCAATTAGATCAGTTACTCTCTTATCTCTTCCTGCTAACTCTTTCATAGCCATATATGATGGCATCTTAGATATAGGCGTTCCTTCTTTTGCGCTATCATCTTTATCGCTAAACATGTGAAGTCTTATAAGGTCCCATGCGTTTACTAGCTGACCACTACACGGATCTGTTGCATGGTGTGAGTACATGAAAAGGCCCTCATCATAAACTATTGCACCGCCAGCCGTCGTGCCGCCTGTGTATGTGTACCTGTTTGATGTTTCTGTCTCTTCGTACATGCCTGGTATAAACTTATCCATTGCTTCAGGTATGGTATAAGTCCTACAGAATGCACCCACTAGTCCTCGTTTTTCAAGCGGGTTTTCTTGCTTCGCAAGTCTTCTTTTTTCAATCGCTTCAACACCTGGAACCTGTGGCCACGAGGATATATCTTTCCAGTTTTCATACATACCGAGGATGCCATCCGCATTAATAAAGGGAAGATCATAAGCCTCATATATATACTCACTATCACTTGAGCAGCTTGGCCAGTACATAAGCCTGCTTGCTTCAAAAGTTGTTGGATCTGCAAATGAGATACCTATAAGTGCTGCTAATTTACGCGCTATTGGCTCATACTCATCGGGCGTAACTGTTCTATCAAGAGGCAAAACAATTCTAAGTCTCGGAGCATAATCGGAGTGCTTGCGTGTGCTATAGATCGCGGCGCTGCATCCTAAAGAGCCAACTCTTTTTAATATGTCTTTTGTTCCGCTTCGTGGTATATTGTCAAAATCTAAAGTGACTAAATCCCTTCCTGTTACTGCTTCTGCTTTTCTTCTGCCACCTTTAATGCTTCCACCCACAAAGCCACCAACGTCTTTGAGATCATCTTGCTTTGCCTTTGTGTAACCTAAGTAGTCATTAAGCGTTTCTGAAGACTGAATAGGTGTTTTTAATTTTTCACAGAATTCAGACCACATTATAGTCTGAGTCTGCCAGTGTACCGATTTACGACTGCCTGCTATCGCTATTTCTATCTTTCTATCATTAATCATTTTTTAATCCTTCATATAGTACATAGATTCAAATCCTGCTCCCGATAATGGAAGTCCCGGAGCCCACTTGATAGGCTCTGCGAAGATCTTGTTGACATCATCCAGGTGCTGATCAGCGCTTGCGTCAATCACTACTTCATCGTGTATGTGCATAACAGGCTTATATCCAGCTTCTATTATTCTCTCAAGTGTTATAGCAAGGCAGTCTCTTGCTATTGCCTGCACTATATTCTCTGTAAGTTTTCCCCCGTATGTCTCGTTGTCTTCCCACTTCTTTGTTGTCTGACTTACATCTTTATAGCAGATGGAAGGTCTTCCGAAACGATTTGTGCTAATGGAGGGATTACTATAAAAGAGCTTTCTTCCAGAAGGTAGCTCAATTGTAAAAAACAAGGATCCATAGATTAAATCTGTCTCTAGTCTTAGTGTTAATCCATTAATATATGTTGTGTCTGATGTTTCAATTGTGTGGATAGCAAGCTTTTCAAGCCTGTTCCACATACTCACTATATTTGGATTTGCAAGTCTCCATTTTGATACTATATCCGGTAATTCCTCTTCATCAATGCCCATGTTAAGTGCTCCCATAGCGATTAGCGCATTGGGGCCACCCTGATAGCCAAGAGCAAGTGTTGCGACTTTTCCCTTTTGCCTTAAATGTCCATTTACTCCATGCTTTTCAACAGGCACGCCAAACATCTGAGAAGCTGTCGCACAGTATATGTCTCCACCATTTTTGAAGATATCAAGTACCCAGTCTTCTCCGGCAATCCATGCTATCACACGTGCTTCTATAGCGCTAAAATCTGATACTATAAGTTTATTCCCTTCACTGGGTATAAAAGCCGTTCTGATGAGCTGTGAGAGCGTGTCAGGAACGCTTGCATATATCGCCTTGATACCTGTATAATTTTTAGCCTTAACCATCTTCCTTGCACTATCAAGTGTAGATAGGTAGTTTCTTGGTAAGTTTTGCACCTGTACAAGTCTACCCGCCCATCTTCCAGTTCTATTGGCACCATAGAATTGTAGTAGACCTCTGACTCTGCCATCGTAGCATTTTGCGGATTCCATAGCCTTGTATTTAGTTACAGATGTCTTCCCCATTTTCTGTCTTAAGATAAGCATTTCCTCAACATCACTTGGAAGCTCTTTTTCAAGAAGGTCAAGCACAGTTGCTTTTTGCAAATTTGGGATCTCAATCCCTTTATCTTTTATCCAGGCTAAGAGCTGTGCATTTGAATTTGGATTTTTGAGCCCTGTAATTTCGATTGCTCTTTTCATTAACTCATCTGTACTTAATCTCTCAATTTCAATCGCACCTTCTAAAAGGCTTTCATCTATATTTACGCCTCTTTGGTTAATCCCAATATCATGCTGCCACTCCGTTTCAACAGTTTGTGGAACGGGCCAAAATTTTAACCTCTGCAGGATATTATATTCAGCCTCCACATCCTGCCTATTGTATTCTTTAAAAAGTTCCCACTTCTCCGGAGCATGTCTCGGCAAATTTCTCTTCCTACCGCCATTACTTTTTGTTGGGCTACAAGGTTTACAAAAATATCTTATTAGGGCTTTTCCTGTAGTTAATTTCTGCTTGTCTTCAGGAAGACCAACGGCCTTGCCCATCGCTTCAAGTGAAGCAGGTAGTCCGCAATACATGCCATGTATCATAGTGCACTTCCACTGACTTATAGATGTTTCTATTCCTGCCGCGGTTAAGCATCTCCACTCAAACGCCGCGTTATGAGCATGTTTTATTATGTTCTTATCATTTAGCGCCTCTATAATATGAGGCGGTATTTCTTCACCTAAGGCAAGATCTATTACCTCAGTGTGTTTATCGTCTTCTTTATATGCAAATAGCAGGATTTCAAAATCATTGCTTTCGCAGTATTTGTAAAGTCCTGCTTTTCCTATATCAATGCTTGAATATGTCTCTATGTCTACACTCAAATTTTTCATTTTTGAACTCCTAAAAATACGGCGTATTCCCAGCTTTATTTCGCCATACTCCCATACCATTCTTTTGTCTGCCAGGAGCTTCATCTTTTAAAACGGGAGATCTTCTCCAGTTATTGGATCTATTCTGCCATGCATCTGAGGGGTGCCTGTTGCCGGCATCATTGCGGGTGCGCCAAAGGCTTGCGCGGCTGTCGGTGCAGCTCCCCCGAGCGCCTCTCCGTCTCTCATCTTCTTAACTGGGCCTAGTGAGCAGCCCACGCCTTTTTTACCGTTGAAGTTGTATGGATAAAATTCCACATTCACTAGTGCGTAGCAACCGCTATATACATCTGAGTGATTGATGATTGGGTTTCCTGCCTGATCAACAACTTCTGGCGGATAGTCAGCATTTGCTCTTGCAGTAAATACCCAGTGGTTTTTGCATTCCGCCCCAAAAGGCGTGCCGTCTTGTTTTACTCCATCCCCATCCCATATAGGATCAGGTACTACTGGTGGAATCACTCCGTTCCATGCGCCATTGGCTCCCTTCTGCTTAGCTGCCTGTATAGCTGCGTCAATTCTTGCCTTAGTAGCTGTATCGGTTTTAGGCAGCAGTATTGTTGTACTATACTTTTCATCCTGCCCTGCCTGAAATGCATAAGGCTTAAATAGGTGTACATAACTTAATCTTACTTCTCCTGTAGTTACATTTGTTGCTTCTCCAATTGCCATAATTTTTCTCCTTTACTTAAATGCTTCATCTGCTGTAATTTTATTTGTTACTGCCGGTCTTTTATCCGACTCTTTTACAAGTGTTGGTTTACCTGGTTTTCTGTCTACATACTCCATGCACACATCCGCAAAATGCTTTTTCCCCAGGAGTTTTTCTACCTGGGCGAGAGTTAAAGGCTTGCGTTCATATAGCATTGCCTCGTCTGTCCCTTCCGTGATGATTGCCGCAAAAGCCTCGTCCATATCAGTCCATACTCTCGAGCTTCGTCCTTCAACTGCCTTATATCCCGCTATGTCTCTTCCTGCTAAGCACTCTGATAGGGCATAATCTTGTAGATCCGAAAGCCACTTAGCGACATCTTCTCCTTGCCTTATGTATTCTCCTACCTCATCATTAGATAAAAGCGGTGGCATTTTCTGAGTTTCAAAGGCGAGTTTTACATTTTCATCGGCTCTTGCTCTGCAATTCTTCCTTGCTCTGCAGAACCTGCACCAGTCTCCTGGCGTATAATCACCCTCTCCCTCGATTGCTTGCCCTGCAGCAATTTTTACGGTTTCGCCAAAAGTTAATAGATCGGTTAAAGAGATTTCCCATGTCGAAGTGTTATCTATTCTTGGCTGAGCTATGGTAAGCCTAATTTGGCTAAAGTTAAACAGCATTTTATACTTGATATATACGCCTAGCGCATATATCTGCATTTGCTCATTGTATTTTGCCGATACAGGAACCCCTTTCCCATACTTAAAATCTATGACATGAAGAGTATCATCACCGACCATAATGCAGTCTGCAGTTCCAAACCCTTGAGGAATTATTTCACTAAGGTCAAGTTTCTCTTCTATAAGAATATGCGGCGTATGTTCAAATCCCATTGCGATTTTTTTCACCACGTCTAGGTATTCATCAGTATAGCCTTCCATCTCGTTTTGCCACAGTGGATGTTTTTTCAACTTATTTCTCAATGCGGTAAGTTTTCTTTTAGAGAACTTCGCTTCATCCACATAGTTCCTTACTTTTGCTTCTGCAAGTTCATGTGCAAGAGTACCCTCTTTAGCTGCTTCGGATGTCGTATCTGGAAACTGCGTTTCAAGGATTGCACTTGGAAGGCAATTAAGCCATCTATGCGCTCCTGATGCAGATAATACTGCGTGTGCCCTTTCACTGTGCTGTATCATATTTTAGCCCCCAATTCTCTAAGCTTTAAAGCAAATGGACCTATTTGATCCTCTTTTAACATGGGTACAGCCTGTACATTAAACTCTTGTAGTAATCCTAATAACTCTGGCTGCTTACCTGCGTCCATAAGTGTTATAGCGGCTTTTGCTAGATCATCATGCGTATATGATATCGTTGTGGTTGGTACGGTCTTATTCTCTGTCTTCTGGGGCTTAGCTACCGTTTCTTTTTCTGCTTCACTTTCAATGTTTTTAATTTCATCTGTGCTTATATTTAGATCACTAAATAGATTTGCTAACGATCCCGACTTAATTACTCTTTGTGCATCTTGCGTATCCATTTCTACAATTAATTTTAATGTTGTTCCTTGCATTTCATTTTTCCTCCTCATGTGATATAATTCAGTTGGTTAATTTGATTGGCGCCTCCGCAGGCGTCTTTCTTTATTTTATGATCATCTCTACTACTTGCCATATCACTACTCCGCTTGCTATAAATCCTACCGTTATGCTAGCGAGTGTGAAGATAATTGTTTGTTTAGCGTTCATATCTTTCTCCTTTCAAGCTGTTCATCATCAGCATTTTTATTTCTCATTTTCTCTTTATTCCATCCGTAATAGCAATGACTGCATATCGTATGTTGTTCGTCTATCCACCAGCACGCCCCCTGTTCATCCGTATAGCAAGCGTTTCTATCTGTGCACCCGCAAATTTTACATACACCCCTTTTCACACTCATTGTTCCATCATCTCCTCTAGCTTTATCTCTCCACATTGCCCTGCTCTGTGAAACTTGTTGGCAAAGCCTATCAGTTTTGACAGTTCATCTTTTGTTTTTTCGCTTGTATTTTTGCTGTAAAGCCCTGACCTCACGAGGTGGTATGCAATTTGATAAAGTTGCCTATCGTCAAAATGCGCATCTAAACTCCCGCACCATAGAGGAAGGCAAGAAAAATCTAAATCTACCCCTCTCAGGTCTGCCCATCTTAGGTCTGCCCTGTTTAGGTTTGCCCATCTTAGGTCTGCCTCTCTTAGGTCTGCCCCTCTTAGCTCTGCCCTTTCTCCACCAGATTTATTTTGAAGCCATAGTCTATGCTTTTTTAATGCTTCATTAAGTTCTTCCTGTTCCACTTTTTCATCATCTCCTTTTTACTGCGTCCTACTCAACTCTACTGCGCTCTACTCATCTCCTCATAAACCCTGTTTGCATACATCCTATCCCCATCATCGTAACCACGATTATAGGCTGTCAGTACTTCATCAAGGGTCGCATACTTATCCATAAGTTCAGTTAAAATTTCGCAAGCGATCCTCGTATTAACGTCCGGATCAAATAGGCTTTCACCTTCTTTAAGTCTTTGTGCATGCCACTTTGGCTGTATCTGGAAAAGTCCTACGCTCTCCCCATCATCTCCCACCATGCTTGGCTGTTCTCCTGACTCTACTTTTGCGATGGCCTTAAGAAGCTTTGGCGATATACCGTACTGCTTGCCATATCTTTCGTAGATACTTACCTCTTTGACTTCCTCTACTTTTACTGCTTTAGCCTCTGCATGCTTTATCTCTTTTTCCGGCCCCGCTACACTTCCGGGGCTAGCATAAAAAACGTTATATAGATTAGATAAAACAGTAGAAATGTTGGTATGATTCTTACGATAAACCAAGCGAGGCCGAACTCTGTTAGCTTATATTTTTTCTTTTTCATATCATCCTCCTTTCTGCCAGCCTTTCTGACACATCTGCTATATAGTAGTTTTTCTGCTTGCCCTTACTTCTTGGATCATAAGTACAGCCTCTGCAAAGATCATAGGCTAGAGACTCTCTAAGACCCATAATTTTTGCTAGTTGCGGCGCAGTTATGACCATCTTTCCAGTTAGAGCCATAAGATCCTTTTTAATTTCTGTTTTTGTCGTCATGGTTCTTCCCTCTCTTGTCCAAGTACTACGCTAACTCTCCTTTTCATTTACTGCACAGCTTTGTAACTTTATAAGTTACTTAATCCGCAAAAAAAAATTTCAATAGGATTTTTTATATCCAAATATTTAATCATGGCCTCGATTTCATCGCTGCCGAACACACCCTTTTCCATCTTCAAATAAAATGTCTTAGGCGTTATACCTATTGCTTTTGCGACGTCAGCTTGGCTTTTGCCGCATTCTGCAATTCTCCCTCTAAGGGCGCTGATATTTATCATTATTCCAACCTCCTCTCAGTAACTTATTAAGTTACCACTACTATACACCTCATTTTGTAGCGTGTCAAGTTATTTTTTTATTGACTTATAACATTTTTGTGGTATCATTAAGTTACTGATAGGGAGGTTATTCTTATGAACATTGGTGATAGAATTAAAGCTTTGCGCGAGTCGGCGAAGATTACGCAAGAAACATTAGCAAATAAGATTGGTACCACAAAGCAAACTGTGTATAAATATGAGAATAATATTATTACAAATATCCCATCTGATAAGATTGAATTACTCTCACAAGCTTTAAACACCACACCTGCCTATTTAATGGGGTGGTCCGAAGATGTTGTAACTATAGCTGCTCATCATGATAATGAAGATTGGACTCAAGAAGAGCTTGACGAAATTGAGCAGTTTAAAGCATATGTAAGGTCTAAGCGAAATAAGTAACGAGGTGTCGCTTATGAATAAATTTGAAAAACTAGTTGCCGAGTACGAAAATGAATTAGATATAGAAGAACACAAAATGCGCTGTGATGGGTTATACTGCGATAACGTAATTTGGATAAATAAGCACCTAAGCAGTGCTGAAAAGTTGTCTGTAGTTGCGGAAGAGCTTGGGCACTATAAAACAACATCCGGAGACATATTAGATCAGACTATAACTAGTAACATTAAACAAGAGTTATCGGCGCGTAAGTGGGCGTATGAAAAAGTTATCCCTCTAAGCGAATTAATGATTGCTTTCAAGCAAAACATCGTAGAGGTGTATGATTTGGCAGAGCATTTTGAAGTTACAGAGGAATTTATGAGAGAGTGCTTAAAGCATTATAAGTTGCTAGATATATAATGATAAGAAGAAAGGAATTTAGTATGAGTCAGGAAAAAGCGAAAAAACCATTCTATAAAAAATGGTGGTTTATTGTAATTGCTGTGCTTGTTCTGTTAGGTATCGTTGGTAGCTTAATCGGTCCCGACAGTACCAACAAAAGCCAAACACCGACCAAGAACAAGGAAGATGTATCGGTTGAAAGCATAATAAAATCTAACTTTAAAAACTCAGAGGTTAAAATCGAACTTGACAAAGAAACTAACAATTTGTATTTAGATGTTAAAACCAAAGATTATGCTACTGCAAGTGGCGCTTTTGATGTTGAGGGTGGTAACCTAGCTAGATGCATAAAAGAAGTTATGAAGTTTAACAAGGATATTAATTGGCAAGATGTAACAATATCATGTGAGACATATCCTAGTATAATTACCTGCATTTTTAATGCCGATGCAGTCAAAGCTATAAGTGATTGGACCAATTTCACGCAATCTGACCTCAAATCTGTATGCGACGCTTATTCTGACTGTACGCAATATGAATAGATGTTTCTAAAAACAAAAAATCCCCAGAGATAAACCCTGGGGGTGGGGCTGCTTTGATACAACCCGATTAGCACTCAAATTGTATCATTGCGGCCCTTATATGTCAAATAAGGAGGCGCTTTTTTAATGAAAAGATACAAGTTTAGAAAGTCTTTCCGGTTCAATGGTAAGAAGTACGATGTATATGCAAACACGGAGCCAGAGCTTTATAGCAAACTTGAACGCAAGAAAATGGATCTGGAGCGGGGGCATATATTAGTTGAATCTTCTATGTTATTTAAAGATTGGTCTGATCTTTGCATTGAGACATATAAAATAAGATGCAGCGAAAAAACAAAGCAGGACTTTATTTATATAGTTAACGCAAATATAAATCCTGTCATTGGATCGTACCCGCTAAAAAGCATAAAGCCTTTACATTGCCAAAACGTTATAAATTCTCAGATTGGAAAATCAAAATCACAGATAACTAAAGTTTACCAGGCATTACAATTTCTATTTAAAAAAGCAAAAGAAGCTGAACTAATAAATGTTAATCCCGCTGCAAATATCGAAAAGCCACCTGGTACAACAAAGAAAAGGCGAGCGCTTACAAGTAAAGAACAGGCTCTTTTTACGCAAGTCGCTATAACTGACAGAAGATTTTATGGTTTTCTCCTGATGTTATACTGCGGTTGTCGTCCATCAGAAGCCTACAACTGCATGTCAGATGATATAAAGATAACTAACGGCATAAAATTCTTGCATATACGTGGTACAAAAAGCCGTAGTGCTGACAGACTTGTACCCCTACTTGATGGCCTTTATGAACTCTTTAATGAT
>JAQYRL010000059.1 GCA_028725765.1 Clostridiales bacterium | reverse complement strand
CTCCGAAGTTAGTGGGAATTCTCTTCTTCTAGCTGACACTGGAGGACAGTATCAGACAGGAACTACAGATGTTACCAGAACAATAGCTATTGGGTCTGCAACAAAAGAGATGTCCAGAGCTTACACTGCGGTTTTAAAAGGCCACCTTGCTCTTGCTCGTGCAAAGTTCTCACCTGACGAGCTTGGTGCATCTCTTGACGAAATTCCTAAGGCTGAAATGGCAAAATTCGGATATTCCTATGGTCATGGGACTGGCCACGGCGTGGGACACATGCTAAACGTTCATGAAGGACCTATTTCAATCAGCCCTAGAGGAAATTTACCATTGCAAGAAGGAAATGTTGTATCTAACGAACCTGGAGTTTATCTTGAAGGAAAGTTTGGCATTAGAATTGAAAATCTCGTAGAAGTTTGTGGTAGCTCAGATTCCGACAAGTTATTCTTCCACGATCTTACTTTGTGCCCTTACGACACAGACATTATTGCTCCAGAGCTTTTGACTTCTGAGGAAAAGCAGCAAATTGAGAAATATCATAAAGATGTCTATAATAAACTTCATGATTTTGCAGAAAAAGAGTATTCTGAGCTTTTAGACGACACTGCATTTTGGGATTGGCTTTGGAAATTATCTCATTCAAATTGGAATAATGATTAGCGAGATAAATTGACTGTAGCTTATTTCTCTTGCCTACATTTAAAGCCTAAAAAATCCTTGGAGCAAAGCTTTTCCGGTTTCGCCCCAAGGATTTTTATTTTAAAGAATTGTATAGGCTCATTCGATTTAACAGCCTACTTGAAAGTTTTTAAGCTTACATCCAATCGTCAATATCAACACTTCTTGGTACTATGCGTTCTTTTTAAATCTTCTTGCTACTGCTAGAGTTCCAATTCCTAAAATAGCCAAGGAAATCAATGTAGTTATTTCATTACTGTCGCCTGTTTTAACAGTTTCTTTCATTTCCGGCTTCTTAGGTGGATCTTGTGGAGCTGGCATTTCAACCCCTTTAAAGGTATTCACAAACTTAGCACTTTCAGACGCATCAGTTCCTGGCAGATATGTACTTGTGTATATCGCATTATCATCGGAATAGTATGACATTACTAGATCATATTTTTTGGTGCCATACTCCCAGCCTTTTTTACCGTCGTTCTTCTCTTGCAATGTGTAGTAAATCATATAATTATTCTTATTCTTACCGAACGCTTTCCAACCGTTAGCCTCGCTTATTTTGTTTGCATCAACTGTGAAGTTTAAGTCTCCTGTGAAGGTTCCTACTCCGTCTGTTTCCACAGTATTTGTGTCTACTGTTATACCCGCAGTAGCAAGGTCCTTTTGCCCCTCTGCTGGTACAAGCTCAAACATAAACTTCTCTTTTCCAGGCTTCTGTTTTCCGTCCTGTTTTACTTCCTTTGTCAGCTCAACTTTGTTTTTTAATTCTGTTCCTTTGAAAGTATTCACAAACTTAGCCCTTTCAGACGCATCAGTTCCTGGCAGATATGTACTTGTGTATATCTCATTATCATCGGAATAGTATGACATTACTACATCATATTTTTTGGTGCCATACTCCCAGCCTTTTTTACCGTCGTTCTTCTCTTGCAACGTGTAGGAAATCATATAATTATTCTTATTCTTACCGAACGCTTTCCAACCATTGTTTTCATTGATTTTAGACTTGTCCACAGAAAAATTTAATGTTCCCTCAAAAGTTCCGACACCGTTCGTTTCAACAGTATTCTTGTCTACTGTTATACCCGCAGTAGCAAGATCCTTATGCCCCTCTGCTGGTACAAGCTCAAATGAGAATGTTTCTTTCCCAGGGCTTTGCTTTACTGCATTGTTTACTTCCTTAGTCAACTCAACTTTGCCTTTTACTGCGTCCGCATTGGCATCATTGTCTCCATTGCCCGCAAAAATATTTGCAGGAAATAGTAGGACAAAAGCACATATAAACGATAGCCATAACGCAGTATACGATTTCTTCATTTTCTTGTTCATAAATACTCCTTTCATCTCAACAATCAAACTCACTTATAAATTATTGAGGTGCGCAATCATTGTCATATTCACGCTTTGTTGCTTTAATTATATATATATATATATATATTTGCAAGAGTTTTTAAAAAATTAAATATAGATTTTGAAAATTTTTTATCGATAATTTTTGCCTAAGCGGACAAAAAGAGCTAGTGGCTAATCCCATTTTTTTTCGTAACCTCAAATGAAAAAGAGAGCCTATAATGACTCTCTCTCCAAATTAGCTGAGCAAACCATTTTTGATTTTCTCTAGCTAACATTTTATAGCTAATTTCATGTAAGCGGAATTATGTAAACCAAATTCCTATCTACGAAACCGATTATTCAATAATCTCAGTTACAACTCCGGAACCTACTGTTCTTCCACCTTCCCTGATAGCAAATCTTAGTCCTTCTTCAATTGCTATTGGTGTGATAAGATCAATCTCCATTGTTACGTTATCTCCAGGCATGCACATT
>JAQYRL010000058.1 GCA_028725765.1 Clostridiales bacterium | reverse complement strand
TAGTGGAAAATAACATCACCCAGACAATTTTTGATCTCGATTCTGCAAAAAAGCTCGACCAAGTCTCATCTATGAAAAACCGCAAAACAAAGGTTCACATCAAAGTAGACACGGGCTTGCACAGACTTGGCTTCTCAGATACGAATCGATCGCTTGAAGATATTTTGCTGATTAACAAAATGAAAAATTTAAATATTGAAGGAATCTTCTCACATCTAGCATTGACAAACGATGAATCCAATGAAATTCAATTTGTAAGATTTAATAATTTTGTTCAGGCGCTTGAAGAGAAGGGTTGTGGGTTTCAGATAAAACACTTAGCTGATAGCATTGCAACCGTCGATTACCCAAAATACAGACTAGATATGGTGCGTGTTGGTGCATTAATTTATGGAGTAAGAGGATTTCACAAAGGGAATGTTGAGGTCGAGCTAATTTCTTCACTCAAAACAAAGATCGCTCAAATTCATCAAATCAGCAAGGGTGAAGGGGTTAGTTACGATTATACGTGGAAGGCTGAAAGGCCAAGCATCATCGGCACCATCCCCATAGGATATGGAGATGGAATTCCTAGGAATCTCAGTAACAAAGGCTATGCGAGCATTGACGGATGGAAGTGCCCTTACGTCGGCTTAATCAATATGGACTACGCCATGATCGATCTCACCGAAGTGCCCGATATAGCTGAAACATATAAAGATAAGGATATCATTATTTATGATGGCTCTGATTCAACCATGGATATCTCTGATATCGCAAAGATTACAGGCACAAATAAGAATGACATCCTGTGTAGAATAACACCTAGGGTAGAAAGAATTTACTTCTAATTCAAGCCATATTTTTTGATCTTGTCATAAAAGTTAGTTTTAGAAATTCCAAGTTCCTTCATAACAAGATTATTATTACCGTTATTTTTGATTAACGCGTTTTCAATAATCTGTTTTTCTTCGTACTCCAAAAGTTCCTTTAAAGTACTCCCCTTCTCCGTAGGTACAATCTGTAGGTGTTCCTTGTAAATTATTTTTGAGTCACACAAAGTAATTGCCCTCTCGACAATATTTTCAAGTTCCCTCACATTACCCGGCCAATCATATGATTCAAGAACCTCTAAAGCTTCTTCAGAAAATTGCTTCATCGGCATGTCATATCTCTTACAGAACTCAGTTAAAATGTGGTTAATAAGAAGATAAATGTCCTGCTTACGATCTCTCAATGGCGGTATTTCAATTGGAAATACATTTATTCTATAGTATAAATCTTCTCTAAACTCGCCCAAAGAAATCGATTCTTCCAGATTCTTATTAGTAGCTACAATTACTCTCACATCGACATCTATGGGTTTAGCAGAACCTATCCTGTAGATACTCTTATTTTGAAGTACATGTAAAAGTTTCACTTGTATATCCATCGGTAGCTCTCCAACCTCATCCAAGAATATTGTTCCACCGTTTGCAGCTTCAAAAAATCCCATTTTACCGTTAGGATTAGCTCCCGTAAAAGCACCCCCTACATATCCAAACAGTTCACTTTCAAAAAGTGTAACAGGTATAGAATTGCAGTTTACTTCTATAAATGGCGCATTTTCATTCCACATCTTGTGAATTTCACGAGCAATCTTGGACTTTCCTGTGCCGCTTTCCCCTGTGATAATGACATTAAACTTATTTTGTGATGCTTTATACGCAAGATATTTGACCTGCTTTGCTACATTGCTGCTTCCGACGAAGGCATTGAACGCATCTTCAGGATAGTTTGAAAAATCAGCAGAAAAATGATTCCTATTCTTGATATTTGAAAGGAACTTCTCATGATTCTGCATTATATTTTCCAGCTTATCCGGCTGTTCCAATATCAAAAACGCCCCCGTATCGCCAGTTTCTTCGTCGCTATCAGGTATAATGCTGCAGATAAACTCTCTTTTATTCAGCTCCTTGGGCAAACCTATCAGATATTCGTCCTCTACTCCATCTATTATTCTAAATAATTTTTCGCTCAACTCAGATTCATCAAATAAATTCAAAAATAAAGTGCCCTCAACATCGACATTGTTTTCGCCTTTTTCCTTTGCAGCAAATCTGCCTCCCCTCAGCAAAATAGCTAGGTCTTCTCTCCTCGCTGTATATCCCTTGGATTGGAAAAACTTTATTTCGCCCAATTGACCGTCAATTACAACCATGTGACCAACCGAACTTAAATAGTCCAAATTGTACTCTCTATTATCTACTATTATTTTGATGCATTTGCTATCTCTATCTATTATCCCAGCAATTTCAAAGCCTAGATATTCCTTTTCTATTGTGATTTTTCTATCTGACTCGTCACTTCGCATATACTTGTAGTACGGCTTAAAATCACTATTGTCATAGACACCTATTGCGATTAGCATGTCTCCCTGACGAATATCATTATTGTGAATATTTATTTTGTTCAAATCATCTGTTACAAGTCCCCCGTCGTCATCTCCGACACAGTTATCTGCAATCACGACAATATCCCCAGGATTGATGACGCCTTCTTTGTGATCGTAAAGGCTGCCAACATTAATTCCGGTGAACTCCTTTGCTCTATAATTGGCCATTTGAATTTTTCTGTTTTTATCTATATAAAAAAGGCCTCTGCCAAGCTTGTCGAAAAAATCGCCCAAAATATGAATATTGTCTTTTTGCATGCTTCCTCCTCAGTATAGCTAGTAATATCGCCGGACCAACGCTTTCCTCTATTTTACCACATGTGTTTTAATGTGCAATGGTGTATGTCCTAAATAGCCAAAATCACAAATCACAGCCCCACGTAAAACGTGGGGTTTTTCTCAATCGGGCATAGCCCCTATTCCTCACAACGTGTACAACACGTAAAATAGTCTGCCATCTGCGTGTTACTTCTACTTCTTTTTCTTTTTTTCTAAGTATCCAACTTCAGCAAACTTTAATTGATCTCCAAGTTTGTCTTCATCAAGTTGATGTTTTATATACTCCGCAATTCGGTGTTCATTCTTTCCTACTGTATCAACATAATATCCCTTGCACCAAAATGATCTATTTCTATATTTATATTTCAATTCACCGAATTGCTCATATATCATTGTACTACTCTTTCCTTTGAGATAACCCATGAATGATGACACTGTAATTTTAGGTGGTATCTCAACCAAGATATGTATATGATCTGGGCATGCTTCTGCCTGCAATAGATTCACACCTTTCCAATCGCATAATTGTCTAAGTATTTTACCTATCGCTGCTCTTTTTTGTCCATAAAACACCTTCCTTCTATATTTGGGGGCAAAAACTGTGTTAGTGTAAAATAATTGTGGAGTTTTTGAAAAAATAAAATAGAGATCATCTCCAAAGTGATACAATGATCACAAAAAACCAAACCAAAAGGAGGATCTCTATGGAACATATTATACAACAAATAGCACTGGATTTGGCAAAAAAGATTACAAAAAAATGGATTAATGATGGAATCACAAATCTAGACGTGTTTGCAGCTGATGTAACAAAAGCTTTCAACCAGTCTGCGATAGCAATCTTTGAAGTAATTTTAGAACATATGAACAAACAGATTCGCGAAGATAAAGAATGAGGATATGAAAGAATAGGAGATACTGTAAGTGCAGAGCTGTTAAATATGGCAGCAGAAGCTTCATATGCAAAAAGTTCAGAAATTGTTACACAAGGCAGGGTAACAAGACAAAGCGTAAGAAATCATATACTAAAGCTTGAAGTTCCCGAAAGCAGACCAAAAGAGATAAAAAAAGAGGTGAGTACACTACATATCTTTGCTGATGAAGATCATGTGCATATGCAAAAGCCTTCAAAGAAGAGAGGCAAGAAAAACCGCATAGTTCCGCTTGTAACAATAACAGAAGGGATTAAAAAAGAATCTAAGAGAAGAAACAAGACGATAAATGCAAAGCACTTTACAGACGAGAAATTTGACACTGACAATTTATGGAAGAGTGTTGAGGGGTATATAGGGCTGGCTTATGATATTGAAAAGGAAATGAATATATACATTCATGGAGATGGCGGAAGGTGGATAAGTAATGGACTAGAATCATTTACAAATGTTAAGCGAGTAATGGATGGATATCACATAGGTAAGAGACTCTATGTATTCTCAAAGGAATTTGGAAGAAAAGAAAAACTCAAAATAGAGAAAGCTATAAAAGAAAAAGACAGATATGCAGTAGATAATATTTTACAAGAACTACTAAGTGCTGAAACAGATAAAAGCAGGATAGAAAAGATAAAAAAACTCGGTACGCACCTAAATTTGAATTGGGAAAGTATCACAAATAGATATGAAAATGGAGTGACAGGAAGCTGTACAGAGCCACAGGTTAGCCATGTACTCTCCAAAAAATTTAGCAGAAACCCTATGGGATGGAGCGAGGAAGCTTTAGGAAACTAACCGGAATCAGAGTTTACCTAAAAAATGGTGATAAGATAAAAGCAGAGCACATTAAACCAAAGAAAAGAGTAACAAAATACAGAGAGTATGCTGATAAAATAGTTAAAGACGTAATGAAAGAAAGCCTCGACTTGAGTGTATTTGATATACAAGCGCCTATTTTCAATACAGGAAGTGGAACACAGATTAGAATAAATGGATTTGGGAGAATAAATAACACATTGGTTAATTGAACACTTTGGAGATGTCAACCAAAACTCCACAACAACTTGACACGGTTGTCTTTGCCTAATCACTCGCTTTTTCTATCTCAGAGTTGTATAATTAAAAACATACAGAGAGTTCTTCATTTCGTTGGGCGATTGGAGCCCTTCTACTTGAAAAATTGCTCTGTTTTTTAATATTCAACATCTTAGCTAATCTTGATTATTATATTTATTATTAAAATTCTATGGTGTTACGGTATACAAGTAGTGCTTGTGAAATTAAGAAGTATATTTCAGCGTTTTCATTTCCGTCATTTGTTTTCATATACGCAATGGTATATCGTATGCTACCTTTATAAATAAATTGTTGGTTAACTATCACTCACTAACATAGATTCTATATCCTATGTCAATACGCTCCTCTTTGTTGTATTTCATAGTTACCTTCGGAATGAGTGATAGTTTCTGTGTATGGTACTTGCACTGTATATGCTTCATATTCTCCATTCCCCCAAGAAGATACTGTTGCATTATCTCTATTATATTGTCTAGCTGCCATCCAATCTTCTCTTGAGTAATATTTTGTGATCTTTCCATTTAAATTTATCCACCATGTCTCTTTATACTTTGTCTCATTTCTATACTTCGTCACCGTCTCCGTCCATGCAGGCTTATCAACTATCCAAACTTTTTATTTTTCCTTTCGCTTTGGAGCAGGATTTGATGTGCTTGAGCTTGAGCAAGTCAAAGAAACCGTCCGTATGGAAAAAGTAAATGTCGCCCTTGCAATGTTAAACGCCCAAGCCGTCGCAAAAAAAAGAAAGAAAACGAATATAAATTTTTAAAGCAGTTGTTCAGAATTTCCGAACAACTGTAACTATAAAAAACAAAAATATTATTCATCGTAAAAAGTGTAGTCATACAGCGTTTTTCGTTGTAATTTTTGTAATGCAGTGGTATAATATACTTGAAATACATTATGGAGGTGCTGTATGTACAGAATTGCAATTGAAAAATTATATAAATGGAAAGATAGTAAGCACCGCAAGCCACTTATTATCGAAGGAGCAAGGCAGGTCGGTAAGACTTGGCTTATGAAAGAATTCGGCAAGAAGGCTTATAATGATACTGTATATATTAACTTCGACTCAAATTCAAGAATGGCAGACTTATTTGTTTCGGATTTAGATACTGAGCGTTTGATTATGGGAATAGAACTTTATGTAGGTCGAAAGATTAACTCTGAAAATACACTTTTGATTTTTGACGAAGTTCAAGAAGTTCCGAGAGCGTTAGCATCGCTTAAATATTTTTGCGAAAATGCACCGCAGTATCACATTGTATGCGCAGGTTCGCTGTTAGGTATCGCATTACATCAAGGCACTTCATTTCCGGTTGGAAAGGTGGAGTTCTTAAAACTTTATCCTCTTTCATTCAGCGAATTTTTAATGGCAATAGACAAGGGACAATTTGCCGAATTACTTAATAAGCAAGACTACGAAATGATTACGAGTTTCAAGCAGACTTATATTGATTCATTGAAGCAGTATTATTTTATCGGCGGTATGCCTGAAGCAGTACAAAGCTTTTCTGAAAATAAAGATTTCAACGAAGTTCGTTCAATCCAAAAGCGTATTCTCGCTGCGTACGAACAAGATTTCTCAAAGCACGCACCGAATGAAATCGTACCGAAAATCCGTATGCTATGGAACAGTATTCCGTCACAGCTTGCAAAGGAAAACAAAAAATTTATTTACGGTCTTGTGCGTGAAGGTGGCAGAGCCAAGGAGTACGAAACTGCTATTATGTGGCTGTCCGACTGTGGGCTTGTTCACAAAGTCAGCCGTGTTAACACGGCGGGTATCCCATTAAAGGCATATGAAGATTTGAAGGCGTTTAAGCTATTCATCGTTGATGTCGGTTTGCTCGGCTGTATGGTGGGGCTTCATCAACGCACTTTTCTTGACGGGAACGAGTTATTTTCGGAGTTTAAAGGTGCTTTAACAGAACAGTATGTTTGCCAACAGTTGAAAACTATTGATGATTTGAATATTTACTATTACACCAACAACAGAGGCTCTTGCGAAGTGGATTTTGTTGTTGATAACGGTGGCAGTATTATTCCGGTTGAAGTAAAAGCAGAGACAAACCTTAAAGCCAAAAGCCTTAAAACTTACCGGGAAAGATTCAATCCCGAAATATCTGTCCGAACTTCAATGACAGATTATAAACAAGAAGATAGGCTTTTGAATTTGCCTCTGTATGCGATAGAACAGATTGGAATGTTATAATTGATATTATTGTCTTTCATAAGTTTTTACATTTATTGTCACAAAAATTTATTGGGTAAATTTTAGAAACTTGTGAGATGAAAAAGAGGAGAAATAATAAATGCCTAAAATAATGGAAATTATTGAAAAAGAGACTAGGGGCAAGAGTTATCATACCTATAAGTATAGTTATGATTCTATCGGACTACCATCCATTGATTATGATGACGATCCTAACAAGGTAATGAAATGGAAGGATTCTGGCGAAACTGCTGCTCCCAAAAAATCTATATATCTAAAACCTTTTGCTGACCAACTACAAGAAATTGGAGAGCCTCCGCTGATTAAATATTTTCTCGATGGTTCTCGTCATGTTTTTAAAGTTGATGATATTTCCTATAATAAGAGTATCTATCCTGTGGTTGCAGGACAAATTGGAGTTGGGTGCTGTAAAAGAGAAAACAAGCGTATTAGTCCAGAACTCTTTTACAGAGAATTAGTTATTTCGTTGCCTAAAAATGCAAATCCAGATGGACATAATGATATTGCTTACTTTGCGTCAAAAGCCAATAAGATTAATGAAAGTGATGAACTAAAAAAACAGGGATTGAAATTTTCTGCTATTCTTCCATATTCGACTTCAAAATCTGGCACTGATGTAAAACTTGATAATTTAGCAGTTGCTGCAATTCAAGATTATATGATTGAAGCTGAAAAAAGAATGGTTGCGGAATTAGTGAAAAACAAGCGTTTAGGACAAGACGCATATTTGCTAAAAGATGGTTCACTCGAATACAAAGTGATGAAAACCGGAAGAGAAGATTTAAGAACTCTTCAAAAAATAAAACATAATTACAGTTGGGTTATAGGGGTTTCAAAATCGTTTAATCCAGAAAGCTGTTTGGATCATACGGGTAAACCCAATGCCAACTATATTGCAGATTTACCCGTTTATCATAGAACACCAGTAGCATGTTATGAAAATCGAGAATTCTTAGGTGATGTTCAATTTGGCGTATGGTATATAAGACTACGAGATAAAAAACACACGCAGAGTCCATTTGATGGAGTTGTAAAAGTTGAGAAAATCATGATGGACGAAGAAATACAAAATGGTATTGATAGTGATGTGATCGATTTGATTTCAGCCAATATAATTAACGAACGAAATCCTACATGTTATGGAACAGATAGAAGATGGGCAAATCACTTGTACCCAGTATTTTTAACTGAATCCTATGTTAAAAGCAATTATATAAGTACAGAAATGTTTTTGCACCTATTTTGAGGAGGAAGAATGATGATAAATAACATTATAGGCAGAGTATTAGCTACAGAAAAGAAGCCGACAACAATTGATGATTTTACATTCTGGACCGACCCTGAATTGATATTAAATCCATTTGATATTGTTAAGGTCGAACATGTTAATAATTCATATTCATACGGAGTCATTGAAGATATCGCTCATATAACGGATGCAGCCAGTTTTTTGACCAACTTCATTTCAAGTGACTTTGGTGATGTTAATTCTGAAGAAAACACTTTAAGAGTAGGTATGAACTATGTAACAGCAAAAGTTATCTGTAATACCAACAATATATACATCCCATTACAAAACAATGCAAAGGTTATGCTTGCCACAGCTGATGAAATCAACTATGCGTTAGGGCTCAATGATATTAGAAACCCTTTAGTTTGTGGTTATTTGGAAATGTATGAAGGTACAAAGAATTGTGAAAAAGTAACATTACCAGTTAATCTAAATTCAAAGTTTATTATAGGTCCAGAAGGTGCACACTTAAATATTTCAGGCATTTCTGGTCTTGCTTCTAAAACCTCATACGCAATGTTTTTGTTAAAAACTATACAAGATAGTCATTTGAAAAAAGAACCAAAGACAGACAATGAAGAAGATAGCGTGGCTTTCGTTTTGTTTAATGTAAAAGGTAAAGATTTGTTAGCAATTGATCAAATTAATGATTTTGTTGACGAACAAAACCCTGAAAAAGAAAAAACGGCTACATTTGATAAATATAAAGAATTAGGGCTGTCGCCTGAACCATTTAAAAATGTGCATTATTATTATCCATTTTCGGTTCCTAACACTCGGCATTGGAATACATACATGACGCCGGAGGAAGTTGATGATAATATTAAAAAGAAAAAAGCTAAAAAATTCAAATATATATATAAATATGATAAAGATAATCTTGATTTAATGTTTTCTAACATTGATGACTCAACCCAAACAATGGAGTCAATTATTAGTTACATTATGTCAGGGCAAGGCAAATTTAACCAAGTTGGAGATTGGCAAGAATTTTTAGAAGCTGTTAAAGAGAAGTGTTCAACTGAAACATATGGAAAAGATAAAGAAATCCCTGTAACCAGTTGGAGAAAATTCTACAGAATAATTAATAAAAGCATATCTGATAATAAGATATTTGCCAGAGAAGCAATAGAAGAAGATGGGGAAACAAGAATTGGTGACGCACTAAAGTACATTAAGAAAAATGAAGTTCATGTAATTGATATTGCTAAACTTTCTGAAGATAAGCAAGCTTATGTGTTCGGAGATGCTATCCGCACAATTTATGACTTACAACTGGGTCAGTATTCAGGCGAAGAATGGGTTAATCCACCTTCAAGGATCGTCATATTTATTGATGAGCTTAATAAATATGCTTCAAAAGAAACACCTAAAAATTCTCCTATACTTAAGCAAGTTCTTGATGTTGCTGAACGTGGAAGATCGCTTGGTGTAGTACTATTTGCGGCAGAACAATTCAGAAGTGCCATACATGATCGTGTTACAGGAAACTGTTCGACACATGCTTATGGTAGAACTAATTCCATCGAAGTAACAAAAAGTGATTATAAGAGCATTCCTTCTGTTTATAAAACTATGATGACAAGATTGAAGCAGGGTGAATATATTATTCAAAATCCTATATTTAGATCTTTATTAAATATTAAGTTCCCTAAGCCAATCTATAAACAATTCAAGTAAGGTGACAAACTATTCAAATTCAAGTAATTTTAAAAAAATAATTTAAGGCATTCTAAATGAGCCACCTATTTGGAGGCTTGTTGAAAATCTCTGATTGCCACTACTCAATCAGTATAGTTTTGAAGAATCAAAATCTATGCCATTTTTCTCAAGATGGAATATGACACGAATAAGTTTCTTAACAAGATGTGAACATGCTACTCTGTGAGGTTTACCCTCTGAACGCTTCTTGTCGTAATATGCAGCAAAAACGTAATTGTATTGAATCAATGGAATACATAGATTCATAAGAGTGTATCTCAAATGAGATGATCCTCTTTTAACCATATGACCACGATGCTCCAAAATACCTGATTTATAATACCCAGGTTCTAAATCAGCAAAAGACAGCATTTGAGCAGGTGAATTGAATTTTTTTAGATCGCCAAATTCAGCATAAATTACTGCAGCTGAAAGGGAACCTATTCCTGGAATAAGCATACAGCGTGGATTGATATCTGAGATTAGTTTAGTAATTTGAGCCTCGAGGGATTGGATTTCAGAAGCACATTTGAGATAAAGAGATAGTAAACTGTTAAGTTGTATGAGAAATATTTCATTAGATTCACCAACTGTATTAGTTGCTAATTCCTTAAGTTTCATAAACTTTTGTACAGAAAACTTTCCGCGAGATAATTTGCGAAGGTTCTCATAAGAAGCAGAATTCATATGAGACATTTTCTCCGCAGTGCTATAGTTTTCAAGTAGATAAAGAGCAGTAGCACCTAATCTGTTATTAAAAAAAGGCTTAAACTCAGGGAATGTAACATCCAGGACGTTAGTTATCTTAACTAGATAAAAAGAACGTTGCCTAACGAGGCTGTCGCGAAGTCTTGTTAATGATTTTAGAGAATAGGTATGGTAAAATCCAGTTGTATGGGGTTTGAACTCTACCGTAGCTAACCAGTGAGCAATAGAGTAGCAATCAATTGCATCCGTCTTGGTTCTTCTGAGAGATTGAGACTTGTTGAACTTTGCGAGAAGTACAGGATTAAATTCCATGAAAGCGTAGTGATTTTTTTCAAGGAATAGCTTAAGATTCAGAGCATAGTGTGCGGTAGCTTCAAACCCTATTCTTATATCTTCTGAATCTGGAAGAGAATGAAGTGTATCCAAGAACTTGGAAAATCCTTCAGTATCATTTTTGAAGCTAAATGGATCTCGAATGATTTCTCCATCACTATCAATGATGCAACAATCATGCTTGTACTTAGATATGTCGATTCCGACAATAAACATAGTGAGAACCTCCTTTGGTGAAATTAAAGCACTGCTGTTTTCCACAGAGTTTTCGCCTATGTGAACACGTGAATAGAAACGTCTAAGCGTTGACAAACTAATTAACAATAGAGACGAAAAACTGTGGTTTGAGTCACCTCATAACAGTCAAAGCTCTAAAATTATAGGAACAAATCCACAGTGCTTCGTAAAATATTATATAGGATAAATCAAATCACCGAGAATACTCGGAGAAAGGAAAAATCCAGACCTATATCAGGTAACTGGATTATACGAGATAATTATGGCTACAGTTGGAAAAAATATACTTGAAAATTTAACAACCGGAATGTATTCGGATTCTAAAGTGATTTATCGTGAATACATTCAGAATGCTTGTGACCAAATTGACCTAGCAATATCGTTAGGAATATTGGATGATGACGAAGAAAGCGTTGATATCTTTATGGATACAAAAAAACGCTATATTAGCATAAAAGACAATGCGACAGGCGTGAAATCGACAGAATTCATTGGTAGTGTTGGTGATATAGCGAACAGTGACAAAGTGATCGGAGAAAATAAAGGTTTCCGAGGAATTGGACGTCTATGTGGTTTGGCATATTGTAAAACTTTAAAGTTTTCTACAAGTTATTTAGGAGAAAATATAAAATCAATTATGACCTGTGATGCTCAAAAAATGAGAGCGATGTTTGTTGAAAATAAAAAATACACTTTGGATGACATCTGGGATGCAATAGTTACATATTCTATTGAATCAGAATTGTCAGAAGAACATTATTTTGAGGTCGAACTTTTCGATATAAACAAAGAAAATGCCGATTTGCTTAATGAAACTAAAGTGCGTGATTACTTAAGTTTTGTTGTACCTGCTCCATACAAAAATACATTTATTCTTAGAAAACAAATATATGATTATGTTAATGAGTTGAATACTAAAATAGATGAGTATTGCATTCGAGTAAATGGTTCACAGATTTTTAAGGAATATACAACAAAACTCAAAGAACAAAGTGGTTCAAATCTAAAAAACTATGATGAAATATCTAAGCTTACATTTAAAAATTTTTATGATTCTGAGGGTAATCTAATTGCTTGGATGTGGGTCGGGCTTTCAAGGTTTGAAAAATCCATACCAAAAGTTAACACTATGAGAGGAATAAGAGTTAGAAGCTCTAATATTCAACTTGGTAATGACAATGTATTGCAGCATCTGTTTAAGGAAAATAGAGGTAATTATTATTTTGTAGGAGAAGTTTTTGCTGTTAGCAAAGAACTGATTCCTAACTCTCAGCGTGATTATTTTAATGAAAATGAAACACGTGTCTTATTTGAAGATCTACTTCGAGAGTATTTCTATGATACATTGCATAAACTTTATACTGATGCAAACAAGGTGAAGAATGATTTTAAACGCCAAAAGGAATTGATTGATAAAATCGAAGAATTTCAAAAAAAAGAGAATTCTGGAGGCTTTATTGACGAAGATGAACGTCAAAAGCTAAAGTTTGATATTGATAAAGCAAAGAAGAATGCAGAGGATGCAAGGAAACGTCTCGATAAGTTAGACTTAACAGACTCAAATTCACCTTTGTCAGAAGTTAGAAAAAGTATCAGTGAAAAATATGGAACTGATGCCCTGATGCAACATACTGAAAATTCAGATATTGCTATTGAAGAAATTGAAAGCAAAAAGAAGACTTTTGTGACAAGTGGAATGTCCAAACTTTCTAGAAGTGAAAGAAAGCTTGTTACAAAGATTCTATCAATTATTACAGATCTTGCTCCAAAGGAATTAGCAGAGCAAATTGTAGAAAAAATCAAAGAAGAAATGAGATAAGCTATTTATGAACAGAAAAGTTTTGCTGATTGAGCCAGATTATAAAAATAAATATCCGCCAATGGGATTAATGAAACTTGCGACTTATTATCGTATGGTCGGAGATGATGTTAGATTCTATAAGGGTGATATGAAAGTATTAGCAGCAGATCTTATTTGTGAAGACCTATTAAATCACCTTGAAATATGTTTTCCTGAAGTATTCTGGAAAACATACTATCCAACAATGTTAGAGTTTATTAAAGTTGGAAAATATTCTATTTTTGAAAATGAAGAAGTTTTTGAATATGAAACTGTTAAAGACGCTTTGTTGGAATTCAGGAAAAGATTTAAAGAAAAGGAATATTTTACAAATCCTCGCTTTGATAAGGTTGGCATTACAACATTGTTTACATTTTATTGGAATAAAACTATTGATACCATTAATTTTGCAAAACAACTATGTAAAAAAGAAGAAGATGTTATGGTTGGCGGTATCATGTCAACATTACTTCCTGACGAAGTTTTTGAGGCAACTGGAATACGCCCATTTGAAGGGCTTTTAAATCATCCGGGTGACATTGATGATAACGATATTATTATAGATGAACTTCCGCTTGATTACTCTATTCTTGAGGAGATCGATTATAAATATCCTGCAAACAACGCATATTTTGCATATATGACACGTGGGTGTGTCAACAAATGTAAATTTTGTGCCGTTCCAAAATTAGAACCACAATATTGTGACTACATATCTTTAAAAAAGCAAATAGAGATTACCAATAATAGATTTGGTGTGCAGAAGGATTTGCTTTTGCTGGATAATAATGTTCTTGCTTCCTCTAACTATGAGAATATCATTAATGAGATTAAAGAATGCGGATTCGAGAAAGGGGCTACTTATTGTCCTTCCAATGAATACGAAATAATGATTTCAAATCTAAAAGATTCTTATAATGATAGAGCTTATATTAGAAAGGCAATTAAAATTTATAATGAAATTATCGATAAGCTTAAAGATGACAAGGAAAGAACTGAGTTGTATCAAAGGCTTGAGAAAAAACATTGCTTGTATTACTATACTGCTACAAAAGAATATATTCTCGAGTTGGATGATTATGTGCGACCTCTCTACGAAAAAACACACAAGCCATCAAAACGAAAAAGAATAGTTGACTTCAATCAAGGAATAGATTCTCGATTAATAACAAAACAAAATATGGACAAACTTTCCGAAGTTAATATTTATCCTTTGAGAATAGCATTTGACCATTGGGAACTGCGTGATATTTATGAAAGGTCTATTAGGATCCCTGTCAACTGTGGTATTAAAAATCTTTCAAATTATCTTCTGTATAATTTCGAAGATAAGCCAGAGCATTTATACTATCGTTTAAGAATGAATGTTGACTTGTGTGAGGAATTAGGTGCAAGTATCTATTCGTTCCCCATGAAATATCATCCAATTAACGACAAAGAATATTTTAAAAACCGAAATTACATTGGGAAACATTGGAACAGAAAATTCATTCGAGCAGTTCAAGCTGTCTTAAATTCCACAAAAGGAAAGATAGGAAAAGGAGTTGCTTTTTTTGAAGAAGCATTTGGACGTGACATTGATGAATTTATGAAAATACTTTGGATGCCTGAAACTTTCATAATTTACAGACGAATTTATGATGCTAATTTAAGAGAACGTCTGGCTGACCGCTACACAACGAAAACGGAATATGATTGCGATCTAACTAATGAATGGTGGGAGAAATTTAGTGCACTTACTCCTGAAAAGCTTGAAAAAGCAAAAGCAATTATTGCTTTAAATAAATTTAAAGATGGTGATTATGAGTGTCAAGATGAAGATATTTTAGATGTTTTATCTTATTATAAAATTAGTCGTAATCAAGCTGAAATATAAGAAGGGGAATATCAATATGTCATTTTCGAATCCAATTCCAGATATAGATGACGAAATTAAAGATGTCAACGAAGTAAATCAATCTGATTATACATCATTAAATGGTGTTTACTTTGCTTTCATCGATGTATTAGGTTTCAAAAAAACTTTTGATGATATTAAAATTTCAAACGAGAATGAAATAGCAAACAAATATCGTGATGTATTTAATTATTATTTTTCTCTGATGAATGTTGCAAAATTTATGGATAAAGACAAAAATTCACATTGTTATGCAGGTCAGACTTCTGATAGCTTGTATTTTTACACTCAAAGACCCGACTATTTAATGCAATTCATAAAAATATTTTCACATTTCAGTTTATATGCAATGTCGAAAAATGTATTTTTTCGTGGAGGAATAGCAAAAGGAACTATATATCAAAAAGAACAATATCAGTTTTATGGCGATTGCATAATCGGGGCTTATCTATTAGAAAGTAATATTTCTAAAAATCCTATAGTTGTTATTGACAAAAAAACAGATGAAGATATGAAAAAAATATCCGGATATGAAGAATTAATTGATACATATCAAGATAGAAAATATATAAAACCTTTTGAATTTCTTGATAAAAAAATGTTTTAGATATCGATGAAGGCTTCAAGGTTAGAGATATAGAGCGGATAGAAATCGAAAAAAACATTCTGAAAAACAAAGAAGCGTTTGAATATGATCCTAGCAACTACGCCAAGTATGTTTTCCTCTTAGATCAGTTTGAAAAAAGTAATAATAATGTTTAAAAAGGGATCGAAAAGGAGTGATAGAATATGTCAAATAGTTATGTTGGAGCTGGAATTTTGAATGTTATTACTGAATCATTATATGATAATCCAATAGTCGTATTCCGTGAATACGTACAAAATTCAATGGATTCTATTTTGAGAGAATATGATACCGGTAATCGTGAAATAAAAATTTGGTTTTGTGAAAACAATCTATACTTTTTAGATAATGGTTCTGGGATTGCTACAGAAAATTTTTTTGATGAAATGCGTACAATTGGAGGTTCCGGTAAGAAAAGGCAAAAAGACATAGGTTATAAAGGAATTGGGCGTTTATCCGGAGTTCCGTATTGTCGTAAACTTTATTTTTTAAACATTGGGGACTATTCAAACAAAGAAATTCAACTATACACAATTAGTGGAGAATTATACGAAAAAATAAAGAATAATCAATTAGATTCTGAAATGAGTTTTCACAAATTAATGGATGAAATAGGTGAATGTATTCCGTCTTTTGATTTAGAAAAAAATGAAATGATTTCTAATGCTATTGATAAATATGAAAAAATGCTAACTGAATCAAACTCAGGATTTTTGGTAATTCTAAATGACATTTCTTCTGTCTTAGAAAACACAATAAATGATAATGACTTTTTTACAAATCTTCAATGGTTACTTCCTGTTGATTTTGATAAAGATTTATATTGTAGTGAAGAAAAAGAACTATTTGAGGAATTAACAACAAAAAATGATGAAAATGGTAATACGCCCATAAAGTTTTGCAAAATTTCATATAATGACAAAAACATATACAGACCCATTAAAAAAAGCTTCTTTCGTGATTATGTGTGTAAAAACAACTTTAAATATGCAGTTGGATTTCATTCTTTCAATGGAAATAAAATTTATATAGATAAAAACAATGATTTTACTGGCATACGCATTTATATAGATAATATGTTGTTATGTGATGAGAATGAGTTGTTACAGAACTTAGATAATTACGGTTTGCTTTCGCATACATTAAATGGTCAACTACAATCTGTTCGTGGTATAGGTGCAATGATATATATAAATGATAAAGTGAATATATCAGCTAATGCAAGACGAACATTCATTGAAGTGACCGACGATGATTCTTTAGAATTTTTAAATTTGCTTGCAGAGTTTGTTAACACTATTTATGATACCCGCTATGCATTATCAAATTATGCCTCTGCAAAAGACAAACAAGATCAAAGTATTGAAAAATTGCAAAAACTAAGAATATATGCACTAAACTGTTTGAGGAAATTAGCAAAAGAGGAAATTAAATTAACAGTAGACGATGAATATAGTAAATTTGACGATTTAAGTGTAATCGACAAAAAAAAGGTATTTAAGAAAAAAATCAGTAAAAAAATTAATGACAAAATTAAAGAGTACTTGAAAACCATTACTACATTTAATGCAGAATCCGTGTATAAAGATTTTATAGAATGGTTAAGCAAAAATCAGTAGATCTCAAGATGTCCCTAACGAGGTATTTGTGTTCTTTGTGGTACAAATACACTACTCGCTAAGTTTACACGAACTAGGCAATCTTACCATTTTACGATCGTCGAGAGTATAAATGGTCTGCTCGCTTAATCAGTACAAAAAAAATATGTATCGATTCTGATAAACAAAGCTCAATATTAGGAGGACAACAAATGTATACAGCAATAAAAAATTATTGTAATAATGAAAGTGAAAACGGTTTGTTTTTACTTGATATGCCAACTGGATTTGGCAAAACATATTCTGTCCTCAGATATATTTATGAGGCTTCTATAGATGAATCCAATAAAAATAAGCGTTTCTTTTTCATAACCACATTAAAGAAGAATCTACCTAAAGATGATTTGAAAAAGTGGTTTGAGAATAACGGACAGTTAGATAAATTCAAAGAAAAGTTTTTATTTATTGACTCAAATGCAGACTGCGTAATAGAAAATCTAACAAAGGATTTAGAAAACACTATACCTGATAACATAAGAACAACAGACGAATATAAAAACTTAATTCAAGATGTTCGCTTTTTACAAAAGCCAAATTCATCTAACAAATATGAGCTTAAAGATTTTATTGGCAGCATAAAAGATAATTTAAGGACTAAGTCTGAGCCGAAATTCAGACGAATGATTCAGAATATTTTATCAAAGAACTATTCTAATGTTGATAAAAGGCTTTTCGCAATAAAAACAGATCCGGACTGGAAATGGCTTGGCCTTTTGTACCCTGCTGTTTTCACTCGTGATAAGCAAATAATCTTTATGAGTATGGATAAGTTTCTATCAAGAAATGCTACGATAGTTGAACCTTCATACATGTTTTACAATACAGATATAATTAATAATGCCAATATTTTTATAGATGAATTTGATGCAACAAAAGAAACTTTATTAAATAATATTATTCAAAACGGACTTAGGGATAAGATTGATTATGTCGATTTGTTTAAGGAAATCTATTCTGCATTGCATACGAATGTATTCCCGACCGCATTGACAACAGCATCTTGCCAGAGGAATGGCAGTAAATATAAAGACCAAACTTTACAATCTGTTATTGATGGGATAAAAGAAAAAGCAGATGTAATTCACGATAACTATTCATTGCAATTCAGTCACAGAACTTCAACTGATGTATTAGACAATAATAAAAACTTTTTGTTTCAGGACTACCAATTCCATTCGATTTTAGATGGAAAGAAGTCATATATTACCACAAAAAGTGATACAGAAAAGAAAATAAATTCAATTTGCTTCTCACAAAATAAACCTACCGAAGAAAGGCAAAATATTCAGGTTATGCTTGGAAAACTGAGAGGCTTTATTAAGTATTTTCAAATCGGTATAAATATCCTTGCAATAAACTATATGCAATGCAAATCTGAACGCCGTCAAAACGGAGAAGACGAATTCAGTTTGGAATCTTCAATTCGTTCTGTCCTGTCGGAGTTTAGACTAAGTTCAATGTACATTGACTACATAACATCACAGATATTGATTTCATCTCCTAAAGCCAAAGGGAACATAGAGAATTCTGACTTTGACCTTTCGTTTTATGAAAACGGATTTAGATTTTATTCGTTTGAAGATGACTCAATTCACGATATGCAATCTAAAATAATGATGTGTTCTTTTCAAACAACACCCGAAAAAATACTTTTGCGTTTTTGTGAAAAAGCTAAGGTTATTGGTATATCTGCCACAGCTACTATACCTACAGTTATTGGCAATTACGATTTGAATTATTTGAAAAGTAAAATACAACAAGCGTTTACTATGCCATCTGAAGATGATAAGACTCGCATGAGCCGTGAATTCTCAAAATCATTTAGTGGATATGATAAGGTGAATATCAATGTTCAATTATTAAGTGGGAACATAAATGGTCAGTACTCAAAAGATTCTTGGAAACTTGTTTTTGAAAATTATGAGTTTGCAGAAAAAGTTTTTGATGAATTAGAAAAAGAATTATTTGATGACAAGAACAGTTATAACAAAGAAAGATATGTTCGAGTCGCTTTAGCCTATAAAAACTTCCTCCTAAACAATGATATACGATCTTTTCTTTGCGTTCTGACTAAGCACCCTAAGAACAATGATAAATACTTAAATAGAAACAGACTTAACACAATTTTTGAATATATTTGCCGTGAAAACAATTTAGAATTCAATTCTTATAGCATATACAATTTGGACGGAGAAGAATATGACAGAAAGAAAGATGAGATAATCAATAAGTTATCGAATGGAAATAAGCTATTTGTAATTTCTGTTTATCAGACTATTGGTGTCGGACAAAACCTTCAATATAAAATCCCTGAAGAAATAAAGGACAGTTTGGTTAAGATAAATAATAGAGAAAGTTGTGACGAAAAAGACTTCGATGCAATTTATCTGGACAAGCCAACTAACCTGTTAGTTAATCTATGCAATAATTTGGCAGAAGAAGATTTTGTTAAATACCTATTCCATACAGAGTTCTTACAAGAAGTTTCTGAACTTCCAATGTTAGGTGCTTTCTCCCATATTAAAAAGGCGTTCACATGCTACATGTCCGGAAGTAATAACAAACTTCCATACGCTCCAAATGCTTATGAGAGCAAAAGTGTTGCACTTCTTTCTACAAGGACAATAATTCAGGCTATCGGTCGTATATGCAGGACGAATAATAAGCAAACGAACATCTATATATTTGCAGATGACAGAATATCCGAAACAATTGATGTTTCTGTTGCGAATGACAGAATGTTAAATAAGGAATTCACAGCTTTACTAGAGAAAGTGATTAAAAAACCTTCGGAAAAATCATATGAAGAATATATTAATAACGGCCAACTCATCTCTGTTAAAGCTAATAAGTTTATAAACAACATGTTACGTGAAGATTGGAATAACAAGAGAATAGAACAATGGCAAAAACTACGTGAGTTAGTTTTGACATCTCCAACCATGTCATATGAAGATATTTCCAAAGATTTTATAGCTAAGAATTTCTATATTGAACTACCAAATAACAATAATACTTTGTATTATTTGCAAGAGGAAGATTACAATAAAGTCGAAATTAGTTTTGTTAAAAACGGAAAAACTAATATGGAAGTATCTTCTACCGCAACAAAACTAAAAGAATTGATGTCGTTTCCTAGATTAAAAAACTTCTTTATTAAAAAAGGCTGGGCAACTGACTTTGAAAAGAACGAATATATTATGTGTCCCACTTTGTTTAATAACATTTACAAAGGTGCGTTAGGTGAAGTTTCTGGAAGGTGGCTCCTTTGGGATGCGTTGGGCTGTAATATGGAAGAAATATCGGATTCAAAAATATTTGAGCTTTTTGACTTTAAAATTCAAAATAGTTCTATATATGTTGACCTTAAGAACTGGCATGAATCAACTTCATTTTCCAATCATGAAATGATTCAAAAAATCAAAACAAAAGCCGACGAAATTCCTGATTGTAAGTGCGTTTTAATTATAAATGTTCTTGCCGATAATGAATGGGATATCCACAAGATAAAAGAAAACGGAATTGAAATTATAGAAATTCCATCATTGCTCATTAACAATAAAGGTGTATCGTATAACAACAAGTCTTTAAAAGAAATTAGAAGGTGTATATATGAGTACTTTAATTAAAACGAATAAAATAAAGTATTCCTTAGATAAGAATATGTTATCTAAAGAATATGATGTATTTCAAATTCGGACTACCAAAAGTTATTTTAAATCGGGTGCATATATTATTGATGCCCCAATTATAAATAACGGCGTATGCTCTGTTCTATTTAATTCGGGGAAAGAATTCTATGTGCTGATGAAGCATAATGGCAACAATATTTCTGTTCTGAAAGCTGTTTTAAAAGATGCTGATGATTTCGATTGCATTACTCTTTCAAAACTTCAGTCAAACACTTTGGGCGATGAAATAGTCATTCAACTTTTGATTAACAGTCTCGGGAATTATACCAGTTCGTTTTTTAAATTCAATAATCTAACCGGTCATTTATACTGTTTTCACCCGAATTGGTTAGTGAAAAGCAAAAAATCAGATGCAGCAACTATATTAAAAGTACCTTGTTTAGAAGTAAAATTGTCTAAAGATTTTAGGTTAAACCTTGAAGTACATACTTTTTCATCTGAACTTTTAAAAAACAAAATTGAATTCAAAAGAAAAAGATTTAAAGATTATTCTAAATATGTATTTTCAGCTCATAATACTTTGCGAAGAAAAATAGACGGTGATACTGATAAGGTATTTATCATGCGTCAAACCAAAAATGCTAGAACTGAAATACCGTTTTTGGATATGCAAAGTATTGAAAAGTTCAATCAGAGCAAAATGGGTATTCTTTCCTCTGTAATTGAGAGTTTCAATGACAATTTCAAAAATATAGCTAATATTGAGTTCGAGGATATTGCTCAGTATGAAGTAGTAGATTACACTCGAACAGTAGCAAAGGAAAACAGTAAGATTGTGTCCGATTTGTTGTCAAGTAAATCAGTTAAAATAATAGATTGTATTGATGACGATTATTCAAAGGTGTTCTGTGAAAATATCAAACGACTGTTATTTGATAAATATGCCATAACAGCTAATATTGGGAAGCGTATATCAAAAGATTATTTGAATATTAGGCTAATACATAATGCTGCACATTACATTGATTGTGAAGATGAGTACAAAACTTTTGATAACGCTACTGTTCAGCATGTTACATTCGAAGATTTTTCTGAATCAAGTGAGTTTGCAATATCGACGGTAATTCATGAACTTCTTATTAAAGATGATTTGAAAAATGGTAAAATCACTTTGTTTGATTGGTCAAATCTGAATTTTGATAATGATATATCATTTGGAATTGAAAGTGGAAATGATGATATACCAAAGTATTATTTTATGACTATTCATCCTGATGGTTGCTTCAATATTTCGGAACAAACCTTAAACTTATTTGAAGAAACTGCATATAAGCAGTGCGTTGATATTTTCGAAAATGCTAAAATAAACTTCGAAAATATACGAGGTTTAATTAAAGACGAAGATGGCAACATTAATATAATTAAAGATACGGGATGGATCACCATTCCTGAGATTGCTAACTTAAAAGCTGAGTTATCTTCAGGAAACACTAAATTGAGAGGAAAAGAGAAGCGAGGAGAGTTATTGCAGTCTTGTTTGGATATTAAGTTATTCAACTCTAATGGCCATCAATATTACTTTGTTGGAACAATTGGCAACGGTATGCGATGGACTGTGAACCGAGCAGCCAATATTCGAAGAATTGAGCCTTATAAAGACTCTGAATTGATGTTTGAAAAGCTTCTACCTCTTATGAATGTTACTTTTGTACGCAATGGTCAATTAACCATTGTGCCTTTTCCGTTTAAGTATCTCAGAGAATATATTAAAAGCCTTGAAGAAAATCACAGTCCCACGTAAAACGGGTGGTTTTGCATATACAAAAACCACCCTTAAAAGTGGTGCAACTTAGGGATTTAAGCATCAGATTTTTGAGTGACCGCCTTCAGGCAGAGGAAAACAGGATGACCACACTAGAGTATAGATTGCTCCGTTATGGTCATTTTCTAGAATGAAAAATCTTCATTAAGGTCAGCCTTCGGTACTGTTTCTGTACCTTGAAGGCGATGTCCTTAGAGGATTTTTATTTTTTGCACCAAATTATTTTGTATATTTCTCTCCTAGTTTGGCTTAAAATACTTTTTGCCATTATATATTGTAATTTTAGAGATTTTAGGTATAATTTAATGTAGTAATTGGGGAGGGTTAATCGTGGAAAATTCTAAAGATAATCGCCAGTCAGATAAAAAAAATAAATCAAGCAAGAGGATTTTTTACAACATTATTATTTTCATCTTATTAGTTGTTATAGCCTTCTGTTTGTTTAAAATAGGGAAAATCCTATGGGGATATTATCAAGGCACCAAAACTTACGATGATGTAGCAAAGATAGCAACTAACGGATCGAAAGATTCTGATAAAATTGATTTTGACAAGTTGATTAAAAAGAATCCTGACACAAGGGCCTGGATTAAGCTTAAGGGAACAAATATTAACTACCCTATCGTTCAAGGCAGCAATAATGATTTCTATCTTTATAGAATGTTTAATAAGGAATACAACAGGAAGGGATCTTTATTTG
>JAQYRL010000057.1 GCA_028725765.1 Clostridiales bacterium | reverse complement strand
AAATTCAGTAGATGCTCCGTTAAGTGGTCCAGGACAGAGGTTTACCGTGCCAACATCGAGGCTTGGATCTATGTGCAAGGCGATTGCATAATCAACTTTTGGACTTTCAAGAACACCCTCACTTATCATTGAATTCGCACCGCCTACAGTTTCCTCGGCAGGTTGGAAGAAAAATTTTACGCTGCCCTTAAGATGGTCTGAATGAGATTTCAAAATAATTGCTGTGCCGAGCAAGATGGATGTATGAATATCGTGTCCGCATGCATGCATAATATTTGGAGATTTCGACTTATGTGGCCACTCCACATCTTCGTTGATTGGCAAGGCGTCCATGTCTGCTCTGATTCCAACGCATGGTTTCTCACCCTGTCCTCTGATTACAGTGCAAACTCCATTGTTCTTCTTCATCCTTGTAAATTCTATGTCGTTGGAACTTAATATATTGCATATATATTCGGATGTGTTGTATTCCTGTTCGCTGAGTTCAGGATTCTCATGTATGTGATTTCGGATTTTTATGATTTCGGGATATATTTTGTTGATTTCTTCATCAATTGCTTTTGTTAAATTTTTTGACATTTGCTATTCCTTTCAGTTAAAATAAAGACTACGCAAGTGGAAAATATTCTACGACTTACTATCAGGAGGATTTAGAATTAAAATGGTGATAATCAAAATAGCTATAGGTTTAGTAATTATTATATTGTCTTTTGTGTTTCTCCTTAAAAGTGGAGAAGATAGTTTGCTAAGCCTACTGATGAAGAAGCAAAATATAGGGCCTGGCGAAGCAAAGAAGCCTGTAAAATCTGATGAAGCTGATGGCAGCTGCGAAGACTCAAAAGATAAAATCTAAATATTCTTTGGGGTCCTCGTTCTTATCGTAGAAGTGCCACCATTCATTTTCATATGGTGTAAATCCGCATTCTATCATCGTATCTTTTAAAAGTAAAGCGTTGCTCTTTTCTATGCCGTCTGGGTTGTTGTCAAGTCCTGCCTTCTCACTAAAATCATCGAAAGCAGTGGGCATTGGTACATTTCTATAATTTTTATCAACTAATGTCAGGTCTACGCACTGGCCGTTCATATGTGAATATTTATATATTTTGTTGTCTTTTGACGGAGGATATGCAACGTAATTATTGTCAGGTAGAGTCTCCCACATTTTCGCTTGCACGCTGATAGGCCGGTATGCATCCCATATTTTGACTAGGAACCCTTCTCTTTTAAACGCATTCTTGGCCTTGATTAGTCTGAGTGCGGTAGATTCATTTAAAAAACATTCATTCTCATTATAAAATTTTCTCTTGAAGAAATTCGAAGATTTATAGTATTGCAAATCTATAATAAATTCATCATCAAGATCAAGTAATCTGACCAAGTGCTTGTACGTGAAAATCATTCTATCAACTCCCTGTTAAACCTATCTCTTAAATATTGCCCTAATTAGCAAATCTTGAATCTAGTGAGCTTGTAACAAAACAACTATAGCCTTTATCGGTGTTGCGTAATTAATAAACACACAAACTGCTAGAAAGATATAGAGTGCGGATATGTATTTTTGTTTCTTATCGTATCCCGGAAGAACTTTAAACCTCTTCTCAATCGTAATGCCATCTATAGATTTAATGAAATTATAGAAATTATTCATTTCTATGGCTTGAACTTTCCCGAATTTAAATAAAGGTATTGTTAAACTTGGATTTTCAGGGTCGGCCTCGGAATTCTTAAAAAATTTTATGTTTTTTTTGTCAAATATAACCCTGTTAATTTCATCTATATTTATTGAGCCTGCAATCTTGTTGAATTTTTTATATACAATTTGGTTTTCGTCATATTCAATGGAAAAAAATCTATGGCCTATAATCAGAAAGATGAGCAGTAGCAAGAGTGCAAACATCAGAATTAATGTTAGAGGAATATTCATTTGATTAGAATATTTTGTGATTCCATAAAAAATGATTTGAAGAACTATGGTAAGTCTTAAAATTATGTAAATCAAAACCATAAACAAGAAAAATTGTTTAGATAAACTTGTGTTAACGTAATGGACCTTTTTATTATGCATAATGTCTCCTTCTACATTTTAAACTAATATCTTATTATATCCTTTAAGCAAGAATCATGCAAAAATATTGAAATAATATCAGTGGTTTTTGGGATGAAAAAGAGTAGAAATCCTAAAAGCGGGAATCACTGTCCTAAAAAAAGGAAAAAAT
>JAQYRL010000056.1 GCA_028725765.1 Clostridiales bacterium | reverse complement strand
ATCTGCTCAAGCTGTTCATAAACCTGTGCAGGTGTGAATACAGTATGTCCTGCATTCTGACCCATTTCGATGCAAGAGCAAGCCACACCACCAGCGTTAGCTGCCTTTGAAGGTCCGATAACAACTTTGTTGTCATGTAGGAACTGAAGAGCTTCGTTAGTTGTAGGCATGTTAGCACCTTCGCAAAGGTATCTGCATCCGTTTTCAACCATCTTCTTAGCATCCTCGATATGGATTTCGTTCTGAGTTGCGCAAGGGATATAAAGATCTGCTTTAACGCCCCAAGGCTTCTCGCCCTTGAAGAATTTAGCTGATTTGAACTCCTTAGCATAAGGCTCTACGATGTTATCTCCACTTGCACGAAGCTTAAGCATGAAGTCAATCTTTTCGCCTGATACACCATCTTCATCATATACATATCCATCTGGACCAGAGATTGTAATAACCTTGGCACCTAGTTCATTAAGTTTTGTTACAGTACCCCAAGCTACGTTACCAAAGCCTGAAACTGCAACTGTTTTGTTCTCAAGAGTTTCTCCAAAGTGAGCCAGCATTTCTCTTGCAAAGAAAACAATACCATAGCCAGTAGCTTCTGTTCTTCCTTGAAGGCCACCATAAGGGATTCCTTTACCAGTAAGAACGCCGCTGTATTCGTTTACGAGTCTTTTGTACTGTCCGAACATGTATCCGATTTCACGTGCACCTACGCCAAGGTCACCAGCAGGGATATCTGTGTCAGGACCTATATGTCTATAAAGTTCAGTCATGAAGCTCTGGCAAAATCTCATGATTTCACCATCGGATTTTCCGGTAGGATCGAAGTCTGCTCCACCTTTACCGCCTCCGATTGGAAGACCTGTAAGAGAGTTTTTGAAAATCTGTTCAAATCCGAGGAACTTAACTACTCCAGAGTAAACTGAAGGTGCAAATCTAAGACCACCCTTGTATGGTCCTATTGCACTGTTAAACTGTACACGGAATCCTCTATTTACTTGAACTTTTCCCTCGTCGTCAACCCAAGGTACTCTGAAAGTAACCATTCTTTCAGGCTCGATAAGTCTTTCCATAACACCTGCTTCAATGTACTGAGGGTTAGCCTCAAGAACAGGCTCAAGTGAAGTTAGAACTTCCTCAATAGTCTGGTGAAATTCAGGTTCGCCAGGGTTTCTTTTCTTTGCAATATCGATATATTGCTCAACAAGTTTCGCCATTTCAATTCTCCTCTTTCTCTATTGAATATTTAAGTAAATAATCTACTACTTAAAATATAACACTCCTATTTTTTTTGTCAACAAAATAACAGCATTTTAGCATATGTTTTCTGTTTTTTTCGCAAATATTTTGTTGATAAGGGGTCGTCGGATGTATATGAGTTGAATGGCTAAATTTAAAGGGGAGTAATTTGAGTGTGCTGTTGTAATGGTGGATAAAAAAATGTATAATGAAAGAGAATACTAAGCGAGGAGGAATGTGCTGTTGAATCATAATAATTCATATGATTTTGAAACAATTAGAGAAGAGGCATTACAGAATATTTTGGAACTCCTCGATGATAAGAAGTATTTTAAAGCTAGGGACGAGATTCTGAAACTCAACGCACCTGATATAGCCGATATTTTGGATGAAATTGAGCAGGAAGAAGGCGAGCAGGCAGTTATTTTGTTCAGGCTTTTGCCTAAGGATATAAGTGTAGATGTTTTTGCGGAGCTTTCAAGCGATGACCAGATTAAGATTGTAAATATCATAACTGATAAGGAACTTGATTATATAATTAAGGAACTCGACTTCGACGATAAGATTGATATTTTGGAGGAACTTCCTGCAAATGTTGTCGACAAGATTTTAGAGAAGACTCCCAAAAATGAGAGGAAGATGATAAATACCTTCCTTAACTATCCTGATACCAGTGCAGGCAGCCTTATGACGCCGGATTATATAAGCCTTCAGAAGGATTGGACGGTCGAGAGAGCTATGCGCCACATCAAAGAAGTCGGTATGGATGCGGAAACAATATACACATGCTATGTCAAGGATGCAGGACGGAAATTAATTGGAATTGTATCACTTTCAACACTTGTGGTCAGCGATGACAATACGAAAATTAAAGATATAATGCGCACAGAATACGTGTATGAGAGTGTGTACAACGACCAGGAAGTCGTCGCTTCAGACTTTGTTAAGTATGGATTTCTGGCTTTGCCAATCGTAGACAATGAACATAGGCTCGTTGGGATTGTAACGGTCGACGATATCCTGGATGTAATTGAGGAAGAAACAACCGAGGACTTTGAGAGAATGAATGGTGTCTTAGATTTTGACACGGTTGAGAGGGACTATCTAGATATTTCCGTTCTGAGGCACGTTATGAATAGGTTGCCGTGGCTTGTAATCTTAATGGTATCTTATGTTGTGACAGGTTCAGTAATCTCTAAATATGAAATTTTAATTTCAGATCAGTCAAGCCTTGTTGTATACATGCCGATGCTTATGGGAACTGCTGGAAATACTGGTTCACAAGCTGCCACTCTTGTAATTCGTGGGATTGCTACGGGTGAGATTTTAACAAAAGATGTTTTTCGTGTTTTAAGCAAGGAATTCCGCGTTGGTGCTGTGATAGGAATTGTGCTCAGCGTTCTGAATTTCTTCAGGATCTGGCTTTTGGAAGGCCAGCCAAGTTCAATCGCCTTTACGGTCTGCGTTTCTATGCTTGCCATAGTAATTTTTGCAAAGGTGCTAGGATCCATGATTCCGCTTATTGCGAAAACGTGCAAGATCGACCCAGCACTAATTGCAAATCCAGCGATTTCATCGATATCGGACACTGTAACTTGTATGACGTACTTCACTATGGCAGCTATATTTTTGGGCGTTTAGACTAGACTGGACAATATAGACTATAAAATAAATTATGTAAATATAATAGGATGAAAAGTTACACCATAAAGTTACGAAGATAGGGAGAGTACTATGAATATTGAGAAAAATTATGTTATGGAAAAACTGCCTATGCACCCTGATCATTACAGCAAGGCAGAGGTCGGCAAAACATTGATCGTTGCGGGCTCAGAGACAATGCTTGGTTCAGCTGTGTTCTCATCTGGTGGTGCAATGAGGGCTGGTGCAGGCATGGTTTACATCTCGACTGATTCGGGACTGCATTTCGCAGTTCAAAACTGGGTTCCTGAAGCTATATATACTACATGGGATGATGTTGAAAAATTCCTTGAAAGTTATAATGCTGTCGCATTTGGACCGGGACTTGGACAGGGGGAGGACACCATTAAAAAACTAGCTTTCCTATGTGACAATTTTAAAAATACTTTAATAATCGATGCTGATGGTCTAAATGTAATAGCAGCCAATGAGGAACTTCAGAGTAAGCTTAAACAGAGAACAAAACGTGGTGATGCAACAATTTTAACTCCTCATTTCCGCGAAGCACAGAGATTAAAGGGCGTAGATGTAAGCGATAGGCTCAAAGAAAGCAGGCGTTTTGGACATGACGTATCAAGAAGGGGATTAGCAAAACAACTGCACGAGAAGTTTGGAGCTACTATAGTGATGAAGGGCGCGGGAACCATTGTGTATGACGGAGGCGACTATTTTGTGAACACAACAGGCAATGTAGGTATGGCAACAGCTGGCTCCGGAGATGTCCTGACGGGAATAATTGCGTCATTTGCTGCTCAGGGAATATCAGCTATAGATGCGGCGATCTGCGGTGTGTATGTGCACGGGCTAGCAGGTGATAGGGCAGCGGAAGAACTGGGAAGTTGCGGTGTTTTGGCACGAGATATTATGAACAAAACAGCATTAGCACTCAAGTCACTTGGAAGATAGAGTTTTGATTAAAGTTTTTCACGCTTTTAATGGTTTTGGAGGTTTCGTACGAAATGAATTACAAAGAATATGAGGACATTGCTTCCCAGATAAGGCAGCATGTTATCAGAGCTATTTACAATGCAAAATCAGGACATCCGGGCGGGTCACTCTCTGCTACAGATATACTGACAGCACTATTTTTTAAGGAAATGAATATTGATCCTGAAAATCCTGAGAAGGAGGACAGGGATATGTTTGTGCTCTCAAAGGGACATGCGGCTCCTGGGCTTTATGCAACTATGGGGGTTAGAGGATACTATCCGGTAGAAGATATGTATTCGCTGCGCAAGTTAGGCAGTAAGTTTCAGGGACATCCAAGTTCATATAAACTTCCTTGTCTTGAGCATTCTACAGGATCACTAGGACAAGGATTTTCGGCAGCTGTAGGCATGGCAATCGGTGCTAGACTAAAGGGATTAGGTCAGAGAGTTTACACAATTCTTGGAGATGGCGAGCTTCAGGAGGGTCTCGTATGGGAGGCTGCAATGTGTGCTGCTCATTACAAGCTTGACAACTTATGTGCATTTGTGGACTGGAATGGACTGCAAATTGACGGCGCTAACGATGATGTAATGACCGTAAAGCCAATCGACGAAAAATTCAAAGCTTTCGGATGGAATGTTCTGATGATCGATGGTCACAATTTTTCTGAGATCTTCGAAGCACTTGATACAGCAAGGCAATTCAAGGGTAAGCCGACTATGATAGTTGCAAAGACCCACAAAGGACAGGGCGTTTCGTTCATGGCTGATCAGGCAGGTTGGCACGGCAAGGCACCGAATGAAGAACAGGCAAAGGCTGCAATTGAAGAGCTTGGAGGTGAGTGGTAATGGGATTTTTAAAAATTAAAGATACGATTTTGCAGGACAACAAAATAGCAACGCGCCAAGCTTATGGGGAGGTTCTCGTTGAGGTAGGTGCTGAAAATGAGGATTTGATTGTAATGGATGCGGATTTATCAGCCTCGACACAAACCAAAAAATTCGCTGCTGAATATCCCGATAGGTTTTTTAACGTAGGTATTGCAGAGCAGAATTTGTTCGGGACTGCAGCTGGTATTGCTCACACGGGGAAGGTCGTATGTGCATCGACATTTGCGATGTTTGCGACTGGAAGAGCATATGAAATTATTAGGAATTCAATTGCTTATCCTGAACTCAACGTTAAGGTATGTGCTACACATTCTGGAATCACAGTGGGTGAAGATGGTGCTTCACATCAAACCTTCGAGGATTTGACGCTTATGAGGGTGATACCTGATATGACTGTTGTTTGTCCGTCAGATGCAACGAGTACAAAGGAACTTATGAAGCAAGTAATTGAGCACGATGGTCCAGTTTATGTTAGACTTGGACGATCGGGCGTACCTGTTTTGTACGATGAATATGATGGACCAGCTCCATCACAAAATGAAATTGAACAGGAAGATGATGAGTTCTGCCCAGTTGTAGATTTTAAACTTGGGAAATCTGTAATGGTTAGGCCAGGTGATGATGTGACACTCATTGCAACAGGGATTATGGTTGCTGAAGCTCTAA
>JAQYRL010000055.1 GCA_028725765.1 Clostridiales bacterium | reverse complement strand
CAAGGTCTCCCACGCCCTGTGCTTCAAAAGTCAGCAGTCCATCACATGGAGCAGTCCAACCATTTGTGAGGTTAACTTGCACGGTCTCGCCCCACCCATTTGGCATTTTACTTATTGTCTTTTTCAGCAGTTCAAATAATTTCATTTTAGTCCTCCAGTAATTGCATGAGAGTGTTATACTCTTCATCGGTTAGTGTATAGTCGATATTTTTAACTTTTAGTGCATCCTTAACCGTAACTTGCCCCGTAAAGGTCGGCGCATTTTTAGGTGCGTACTTGTTAAGCCCTGCTTCTACCTCGCCAATTCTTTCTTCTAGCTGCCCGGCGGTAGTGTCATTAAGCGCGCTGTTTACCAGTTCTATGCTGTCCTTGATTTGCGCCCAAAGCTCGCTTGTGTCTTTCTGGTCTGCTAGTGGCACAACCATGCCGCATATGTCAGGGTTTAGCCTCTGGTCAGTAATTTGTGATGAGCTAATTGATGTTGTGCCGCTTTTCACAAGAACATCAGCAAGCACAAGTTCATAGTACGTGCTTTCCCTGTGTATCTCTGGCGGTCTAGGCGTCGTTGATGGCACGCCTTCCCTCACATAGATTTCAATTGAGCGGACGGCTTCTGCAAGGTCAAAGCGCAAAAGCACGCGGTCAATTCTGCTGAGCTGACTATCGCTATTAGACAGCGTTATATATCTTGACTCTGTGCTATAGGCTTTTGCCCCTTCTATGTGGCAGCCGCCAGGCGATACCTCAATTTTCATTCCTCCCCCTGGCCGTACTAGTAAGCTACTTGGCGGATTTGCAAAAACTCCGTTGGTAAAGTACAATTTATTAAATTGCCTTTCGTCTTCCGCCGTGATGGCTCTATCCCACTCAGGGCTTGATGTCGTCCCGATGTTTTTACTGTTAAATGGATAACTTTTCATAGTACCTTTTGATACTCCTTCCTTGTAGGCGTTCCTAAAACTATTTCAATTTCACAGATATTTTTGTGATAAACTTCTCTTACTTCTACAATCCTTGCACTATATTCAACTTCAAGCTCATCAAGCTGTACGCTGCATAAGTCTCCGAGGTCATAATCGCGCGGATATATATATCGGTCTTGCAGAACCTCGCAAGAAATATGTTCAACTTTATAGTTATTTAAAAGTTCTAGTTTTAAAGCGTTTTGCATTTGTGCTCGCACACTTGCTTCTTTGCCGTTTTCAATGTCATTTGCGGTTGTATATATTACTCTTAAGGGCTTTGCTGCTCCTACATCTTGCGGAGCATTTACGTTATATTCATAGCTTTCACATATACATTTTTGAAATTTACTGTCTTTGTAGATGTAAAGGCTATGAGAGTAATTTATAGCAGCTTCAATTATTTGCACACCGACTATGTGCGGGTATGCTCCGCTATCATCAAAGACATACTCAATATTTTTTGCGGTGCCAAGACTTTTGTTAAAATAGACATCACGACTTCTTAGCTTTTTTGCTTCCATAATTAGTCCTATCATGGGCTCCCGCGTGGCCCTTGCCGGGCTGTTAAAATAAGGCTTAGCCGTTAGTCGATACCCGTTAACCCTTAAAAAATCGTATATGGATTTACCCCCTGGCTCTCCCCCTTTTGCCCTTAGCTGCGTTATTGCGGTTGAGGCTAGAGGCTCAAAATACGCACAATAAAGGTTGCTAGTAAAGGGTGGAAAAACCTCCCCATTGCCAATTCCATGCTCGTCTTTTATGCGCCCAGTGTACTGTGAATATAGTGTAAAGCAAAGCAGGTCGAGATTTGCAAGCACCGTAGTTTCTGCTGATATATCAGTTATAGACGCGCCCCAGTCAAGAAGCTTTTCAATAAAAAAGCCAGAAGCGGTTATAAAGTCCCCTTCCGGCAAATATTCATATTGCACTTTTTGCACAATTCCCGTTTCTGGCCTATCGTCAAGCTGAATATACTTGATATTCTTGTCCCAGTCCTCTGCTCTAACGTAAAGACTGAAGCTTCCAGGCTCAAAACATTTCCTTGTCCACTGAAGCTCTATAAAATCACGTTGTGGCAGTTCTTGCCCCGTTTTGTCAAGATAGATTATCATATACTTAAAAACCTTTCCCTATAACTCAGTTCAACCGATGCGTTCAGAGGTGAATCATTGATGTCTTTTAGAACTGCGAGAGAATTATCTCCTGGCTCCAATATCAGCTTACTAATTGGCGTTTTTCTGAGTTCAGAAAGCGACAGGCTTTTCCCGTTATATGTAATATTTTTGTTAAAGCTATCAATGATTACCCGATCCCCCACATTTAGCGGATAAGTAGGCCTTTTTAATATTGTGTAGTAAGCATTATTAATTTTGACAACTAGACTGTTAGATTGCTCGGATAAAGTTATCTCCAGTCTAATGCCCGCTGCATCCGTGCCGAGATAGTTCAAAATTGTATTGTTAATTGGTTTAGTATAACTAAACGGAAGACTTGGATTTGACTCAGTATACGCACGTTCAACATGCCACATGCCTATTGTTTCTGCAAAATTCAGTTTCTTTTCATCCGGACTATAAAATCCTGGATCCGGTACAAAAAAGCCAACTACAAAATCAGGATTATCATATACATTACTTGTTGGATAACTTATAGCCTCTATAGCGCAAAAATCCGTTTCTACGGTACGATCAAGATAAGTAATCTCAAGTCTATACTTTGCTCTTACATCGTGAAAGCTTGTTATCGCTTTTCGCTGTGCAACATAACTTGATGTATCAGTGAGTGAGGCCTTAATTGTTATAAGTCTTGAGTGAAGCCTAGTACCTGTTAAAAGGTCTCCATCTCCAATGCCCCGCGCTGTTTTAAAAAGCTCAATCGTTGGTGCATCCACCCCATCTATCGCTATTATTTTCCAGTCACCAGCCTCGTATTCAAATGTTTGATTGCTGCCATTTTTATTGTATTTTTTTGCTATTGCTGTAACCTTTTTGTCCATTTCTTATGCTCCTGCAAGCCCAAATTTTATGGCTTCTTTTCTTAATGCTTTGCCTGTTTCATATGGTGTTTTGACTGGCTGATTTATGTTGATTGTCTGCAGCACTGTTGTTTCACCCCTTCCTGTAGCTTGCCCCTCTCTACCAGATCTAACGCCTGGATAGAGAGCTCTATTTGCCGTTGAGACAGAACTTGGTATTGTAGCCATTTGCATTTCTGCTGCCGCTTTAAATTGATTTGCTATAGATGGCGCATTTATACTATTTAAAGCCCTATCAAATCCAGTAAGATCCTTAGTGGCATTGTAAGCATTTTTTAATGCCATAACGGCGGAATCTGATACTTGGTCTGCTTCTTCGTTAATCCCAACCGCTATACCTTCAGAAATTGGCTTTCCTATACCGTCTCTGAATTTCTTTGACGGAGAATTGACTTTCAAGAAATGTTTTGCTTTATTGTATGCCTTGCTTACAGCATTTACCGCAGCGTCTGCCAATTCTCTAGCTTTGTTCCTGATTCCAGAAATAACGCCGCCCATCATTGAAGAGCCTAACCCGTGCCATTTGTGTTTATTATGCTTTGCTGCACTCAGTGCCTTACTTGATGCGTTTCTTGACTCTGCCGCAACCTTGTCACCACCACTTTTGGTCTTACTGGCCATGCCTGATAGTTTTTCATCTACTAATTTTAGTTCTTTTTGTTTAGCATCTAGTGCTTTTTTTACTTCCGCATTTCCAGTTTCCTCATATAGCTGTTGCAGAAATTTAAGATCAGACTCAGTCTTTACTTTGGTTTTTTCAAGTTCAGACTGTTTCATGTTTTCTATTTCTGCCATCCTTGAAGCGTGGCCAGCCACGTAGGAATTTATTGCGTCATAGTTACCAGCCATAAAATCAGCATACATCTGCTGATATTCTTTATCCTGTTCTCCACACTCTTTAATTATCTGTGAACTCTTTTTTCTAGCCTCTATAGCCTCCTCTTCTTTGTGTTTATACTCTAGTGCTAAGGTAGTGTTCTTTCTTACATTCTCTTCGTATTTTTGATGGTAGTAGTCTATTTTTTCTGAGAGTTCCTGGTAGTTTTTAATTTCATTTTTTAGTTGTTTTTGTGATGTTAGCCATACTTCTTCATTAGCCTTTAGTATAGCCTCTGCTCGTTTCTTCTCAATATAGTTATCAATTGCGGTGCCAATATTGCCATATCCATCTATAACGCCATCAATTAGTTTTATTTCTATTCCCGTTGCGTCGCTTAACTGGCCTGCAATAAATTGTGCTCTCGCTTCATAACCTTTTTTCACTCTGCCATTGGCATCTACTAAGTTGTCAAGTTCTTGCTTGAGGGCAGCAGCGGTATCCATCTGCTGTACCTCTGATTGCATTTTCTTTTTCGCTGCATTTACTGTTTCGTTATATGAGTCTCGTTGTTTTTTAATGCTATTTAGGATTTTATCTCCTGCTTTAACTTGCTTGTCTGCCGATAATGCAGACTCAGTACCAAGCATTGCTACAACGCCAACTAGGGCTCCTATGGCGGCAACGGCTATACCAGCAGGGCCTCCCATGAAAGCCATAGCTGCTCCCAATCCTTTAGTTGCAACTGCCGCAACTCCCGCTGCAACACCTTGAGCTTGTACAGCTACTGTATTTGCTATCGTGGCTGTAGTTCCTCCTGCTGTCGCTATAGCATTACGAGCTTCTGCGGCTGCTAGTGCTTTTGCCTTTGCAGCAGCAAATGTTGTAATTACGCCATTGGTCTTTGTGACTGCGGTATTTATTGCCTGTGCAGCAGACAGCGCTTTGGCACTACCAGCAACAAACATTTGGCCTTTATGCATAGCCATTAAGGTTTTAACGATAGGTCCTACTACTGAATAGGCTTTAAGAGCTCCTACAACTCCAAGTAGAACTGGTGCCACGCTAGATCCTGCAGCAGTGACTTTAAGAAATACATCAGCTAGTTTTAAAACAGGCTTTACAGCCGATATAGTAACCTTAGTTATATTTTTTATTGTGTTCCCAATGCTCTTAGGAAGCATATCTGCAATGCCACTTGCTAGCGCCATTGCCATGTCTCCCGCAGCTGATACAATCTCTTTGCGATTATCGTATAATCCTTTTGCAAAAGCCTTAACTGTTTGGGCACCTGCGGTTATTAAATCCGGAGCATATTTAGCAGCTGCTGTTGCGGCATCGGCTAGCACACTCCCTATACCTTTTGCCAAGCCCTGTATTCCATCTTTTTCAAAGGCTTTTGATAGACCATTTGCTGCATCTGTTGCGGCGGTAACCATATCTCCAAGAGGGGTGTTCACTGAGTCATATATGGATATTCCTATATCGTTTATTGTGTTTTTAAATATTCCAATCCTAGACTCAAGAGTTTTATATCGCTCATTTGCTTCATTTGTTAGAGCCTTATTTTCATCCCATGCACGATTGCCTACTGCAAGAGCCTCTGAAAACACATCGCTAGCTCCTGCAGCTCTTAGCAAAGCATCTCTCATTCTAATATCAGAGAGGCCCATGTCATCGAGTGTCTTAATTGCAGAACCACCGTTTTTATTTATCTTATCTAGTCCTTTGATAAATGTTATTATCGCACCTGCAGCATCCTTTTCAAATGAGGCTTTAAACTCATCTGCACTCATTCCCGCTACTTTTGCAAACTGCTCTAGTTGTTCACCACCCGTTTGCGCGGCTAAACTCATTTTAGATATTAACGTTGAGAAAGCGGTACCACCCGCTTCTGCCTCAATACCTACCGATGATAGTGCTCCAGAAAAAGACATTATTTGTGCTTCTGTCATCCCAACTTGATGACCTGCACCGGCTATCCTCATTGACATTGCGACAATTTCTGACTCCGTTGTGGCTAGATTATTACCTAGTGCAACAACTGTGGATCCTAGTTTGTCAAAATCACTTTGCGACATGCCAGTAATATTTGCAAGCCTTGCCAGTGACGTGGCGGCTTCATCAGACGACATATTGGTAGCGTCTCCGAGCATTGTCATAGTTTTTGTGAAGCTCAGAAGATTTTCATTTTTAATCCCTAGTTGCCCTGCTGCCTCAGCTACACCTGCTATTGCTTCAGCCGATGATGGCATCTCTTTAGACATATCTCGTATGCCTTGTCTAAACTGTGCTAATTGTGCATCAGTTGCATCAACTGTTTTCTTTACTCCTGCAAAAGCACTCTCAAATTTTATGCCGGATCTTACCGCTGCAACAGCTAGTCCTCCAACTGCAGTTGCGGTTGCGGCTATAGCTTTGGTGGCTAAACCAAGTCCTGATTTTGTCTTACTTCCAAGCTGGTTTAATGCCTTATTAAAATCTTTGGAATCGAGTACGGTTTCGATGGTTACTTTTCCATCTGCCATAGAGTACACCTGCCTTTGCTATATTAACAAGACAGGTTGACTCGGCTACTATTTTGTGCCCTCTCTGCTCTTTACCTTGCTTCCCTCAAATTCATATTTTTTCCCGCACCGTGGACATTTTATCTCAATTTTCCCGGTAAAATTGTAAACAAAAAACAAGGTTTTGCCACAGTGCTCACATTTAACCTTGTTCATTCCTATCCTTTCAGGAGATGTGATACGTCCTCACCTCTCATTAAAGCATCATTTATTTCTTGAATAAGTTTATCCTCATCAGTGCTAATTTTTTTATCTAACGCATATTCCTTTTTCATCATTCGGTAAAACTCACGGTCTTCCTTGCTAGATACTTTATTAATATCTATTGTGCGGTAGCCAAGAATTTTACCAAATTGCGTTGAAGCGCTTATACTGCCAAACATAGCTCTAAATGACCACCAATGTAAGTCTGCACACGACAAATCGACATTAAACTGTTCACGAAATGCCGCATAAATATAGTCGCCGTCTTGATCAAAAGAGTACGTTTGCTTTTGCTTTTTATTACTACTTTTGCGTGTATCCTGGATTTCACCTGCTTTGTAAAACCACAGCATTTTCTCTATTGCTTCAGTCGCTTCCTCTTCTGAAAAATCATAAATTACAGAGCCATAGTATAACTTTGCACCTTGCGTAATTTGTTCTTTTTCATCAAGTTCTTTTGACAAAAGCAGTTCAGAAAAATTAATCGAGGTTCGAAAGTCCCATGCAATAGGAACCTCCGAACCACAAATCTCTACAGACTTTGGCAGCGTATTAAGCAGGATACCCATTTCCGAAATTAACCTTAGCACTCATTTCATTAAGTGTCTTATCCATCTCAGCTTTAGCATTTGTGAGTGCAACAACTAGTTCAAGCATTAATGCGAGATCTCTTTTTCCCTTCATAAGGCTATCAAATTCCCCTCCGCCAAAGACTTTATCAATAAACTCTTTAGTATATTCATACTGTGTATTTAAAACAAGCATTTCATCATCTTCTAGATTGATTTTATTCATTGCCTCTGAATACTTTTTAGCTTCTTCTACATACATTCCTCTAAAGTCTAAGTCCAGGAAATTAACTTTTAGTTCGCTTCCATTACGCAAAACAATTTTAGTATCCATTAAACTTACTGCCTCCTTAACTTATGCGCCGATTGCCGCTTCTGTAAATTTCTTTTGTGAAGTATCAAAGGTTCCAACCACAACATCGCTTATTCCTAGGAAATTGCCCTCGCATGTCATTTCACCATCTTCATTGCCGAATTTTGAAACTTCAATTGCTACTCTTATCTTCCTTGCCTTGTATGATGTGCCAGTAGATCCTTCTTTCTTATCAAGATCCACAATAACATAATCTCTTTCAGCATCCGCTCCAGTCTTTTGCATTTCGCCTATTCCACAAATAAACTCGATTGCTGCCTCTGAACGAATCTGATCAGCGGAATACGGAGACTGCCATTCGTATCCTGTTATTCCCTTCGATGTTGACTTCTGATTTATGTATCTTTTGCTTCTTACCTGTGCACCTGGCTCCTCGTTAAGGTCTCTAAAGCCTGTTCCAAGCAGCTCATATGCTTCAGTTCCAGTTTTCCCACAGTCTAAATAACTAGCCTGCATTACTCTCTGTCTAACTTCTGTTAGTGCCATTATTTTGCTCCTTCCTGCAGATATACTAATCTGCAATCAATTTGATATTTTGCCTTTTGCTCCCCTGTTTCAAATACATATCCTGTAGTAAGTGCTTCTATCTTTACTGGGATCTTGTTCTCTCCCAAGTCGATAAAGCCTTTTTTATTGCTGATTTGCTCCATCCAATCTGAAAATAATTGGAAAAAACCAATATTTTCTATGTTTTTTCTTATATCAGCCCCATAAGCCTCCCTACTTGCAAATACAAATACTTGCTGACGTTTTGTGTCACCGTTTATGTATTTTTTTAGTATTGGTTCAGCTGGAGCCGATTCAATGGAGTAACATTCAGGTTCTTCTGCAAGATGATCAATGCCTATGCCTTCAGCATATGCGCTTATGCACGGACAAGTCTTTATAAGCTCCCGAATTTGACCCATTATTATTTTATCTGACATTAGCCCCTCCTGTTTATAAAGTTTATAACGCTATTTACAAGAGCCTTACCACGTTGTGCTACCATTCTTCTATCCCAGTACTTACCCCTTAGTCCATTCCCCCTGTTGCCATAGTACTGCTTCTTTGCATAAATCTGAGGATATGTTATTGAATCGATATTTTCTACCGCTGTGTTCTTGAGCACTCCTGTCTTTTTAGGTACATACGGGTCTGATAGTCTTCTTACTTCATGCGTAAAAAACCGTTGTGCAGCCCCTCTATGATCAAGTCCCTTTTTTTGTGCTATTTTAGCGGCATTAATGTCAACCTTTATCCTTACTGACATTTCCCTGGTCCTTTTTGGGTAGCATTGCTTTAAGTTTTTCTACTTCTTCCTCAAGTGCATTTATGTATGCTATTGGAATATAGTCTCCAGCTTTCCATTTCTTAGCCATTACTTAACCTCCAGTTCAAAATGCTGTATTGTACGACTTCCACGTCTATTATCTCTGACTTTTGTAATGACCATAACATCATCATATTTTGCCTGAAGCGATGAAACATTCTCACCTGGCCTCCCAGTTAGATCAAAATCAATTATTCCCTTAACAACAATATCTTCATTATCTAGGGTATAAAAAAGTGATTTATCGTCCATACGCTTATATGTCTTAGGTTTCTTATACTGCTTGTCCTCTGCATCAACATCTAAGGGTATAAAAATTCTAGTGCGGTCATCGCTTACCACACCAGATTCTGCTATTCTAATGCCCTTTGAGTCTTGCCAATTTACTCCCTTTAGGTAAGTGCGCAGATAAATGTACTTATCTTGCGCCTTGTCAAACTGACGATTATAAACAGTAATATCTGCATTGGTCATCATAAATCTACACCTCTATACATAAGGCCAGTAGACATCAGATACTTAGCAACTATTTCATACTCAAGTTCAGACTTGGTTTTTCCTGTATTACTACCCGTCTTTAGTCCAAGAAGTCCGCTTCCATCTGCAAAATGTACCGTATGATCTCCTACCGTTTCTGACAGAATTACGCCGCTTCCTTCTTCTGCTGCTTTTTCAACATTCCTTTGGAACATTATTAATTCAAGCATGCATTCTCTAACCTTCTCAGATATTGGCTCAGCTATTCTACCGAACGTGTAATAGTCAATTGCTGACCTTGCCTTTTTTTCGTATATAGGGAATTTTTCGGCGGAGATATCTCCGCCGACTGATTCCTTTTTATAAAAGTCATAAGATATGTACTGCATAAGTTACTCCGATTTTGCAAGTGTTACTTCTTTAGTAACTGCCTCTCCTGCTACAGTAATAGCATCAACGTGCTGTTTAAAGCCTCTTGCTTTAATCTTAACTGGATAGTCCCCAGCTCTAAGGTTAAATACAGCTGTTCCTTTATCGCTAGTCTTTATCCTAGATCCGTTTACTTCCACAATTGCTCCTGCTACCGCTGCAGCCGATGGATCCTTAACAGTAAATGTTACTGCCTGTGTCTTAACTGGAGTAGCCGGCTCGAGATAAGCAAATGGGCAGCCAGTCCTATCCTCATCAAGTCTAGTTGCTGGATTAGGCATTGCCCAACCAATTCTGAATACTACCCTAAGTGCTATCATATCCTGCTGCGCGAGATTATATACGATTTCCTTTGTGCTAGGATCCTGTATTACTCCCTCTGTCAATAGTTTAAAGGTAATGTCCTGTCTTATAGAGTAAACAAGTTTACTAAAGTCACCGACAATTAGTTGTGCTATAGATTTATCAAATGAGCCATTATCTGGGAAGTATAATGGGGCTCCATCAAGTCCGTAAGAAGTGGCTCCCTGCATTGTTGTCATGAAAATTGGGTGTCCATCTGTTCCCTTAAGGCCTCTTAGTTTTGCCTTCATACCTGTGGAAGCAATTGCACCCGTATGTACATAGCCATCTTCTTCAATTTTATTTAGTACTCCATCCTCATCCATGATAAGAGTAAACATATCTTTGCTGCCAGGTGCAACATTATTGCCTGATTGTCTAGCCATTGTGATAACGTCATTTTGCCATTCTCTTGGTCTATTTACACCAAAGAGGATAGCACTATCAACCTTCTGCCCAATTGCTTCTATTACTCTTGGCTTAACCTCTCCCAAGATATCGAACTCTGCATCATCAAGTACTGATTCAGGAATTGGCACAATTACAGCAAGTTCACCAGCTGTAAGATATACGTTATCCCAAGCCATTGCACTTGTCTGCTTCATACCTGTATCACCGTCTACCCAGTACGCCATTGGCAGTAGATCAGTAACTCTAATTCTTGTTGTCTTTGAGCTCATATTAGGTAGCTTCTTCCCCAAGCTCATAACAACTGATTCTTTTGGTGTATCCTGAAAAATTGCAGGTGTAACCTGCTCTCTTATAAGTGCTTCTACTTTTTCTCTTGTCATTGCATTGACTAACATAATTTTATTCCTTTCCTAATAAGCTTCTAATTGCTGCATTAACTTCTTTGTTTTTATCATCAGCCCCTACTACCCCAGTAGCGCCTGGAGTGGTTCTGACGATTGTTGGCTGTTTTTCATCATTGAAAAGATAACCATTATCCTCTTTTATAGCTTTTATTTGCTCCTCAAGGCCTACTATACTTTCACCATTTAATTTAAGGCCGTCATCATTTAGCAGTGCTTTGACAGCTTTCGTGTTCTTAGCACCAGCTGACTTTAATGCGCTGTCGAGAATATATCCAAACTGCAGCTTTTCTATATCAGCTTTACCATCTGCCTCTGCTTTTGCAGCCGCCTCTTTGTATTTCTGGACTTCGCCTTTTAGTCCATCAACATCAACATCCTTAAACTTTTCAAGTGTTTCATTGGCTGTTTTAAGTTGCATTTCAAGATTTGCAGCTCTGGTCTTGTATTTTTCTACATCTTTGCCATTTTCAGCCATAATGGCATCTACAATGCCCTTGACCTTTTCTGCTTCTAAGCCGCCATCTTTCAGTAGTTTTTCAATAGTTTCTGTTCTCATAATTTTTCCTTTCTTACGCTTTAGGTTGTTTTAGGTCTGTAACCATCGACCTACGTACTGACTGTTTTAGGTCTAATCATCTGACCAAATTTTGTATAACAAAAAGACAGCCTTTCGGCTGCCCTTAAGTATCATAAAATGTTGTTAATTTAAATTCCAGGTATCCAGTCTCTCGTCTCTTTTAAAATAGCGTATACCTTTTTCATATTGCTGTTTTCTGATAGATATTCAATCCCTCGTTCGGTTATATCTATATTTGCAAGTCCAGTAATATGTTTGCCTGCTATATATTGCTTAACTTTGAAGCCTTTCACATATCCAGAATCTAGCATTTCCTCAAGAATCTCATCACGATATCCCTCGTTTATTTTAAGCACTTCCGCGCTTATTTCATCAAGATTGAATTTTTTATGTGCTTTCTTGTATTCGTATAAAGATTTAAGTATGATGAAAACAATCCTGAAGTAATCATCATGTGGCATATCTTTACTCTCCTCTCTAAAAAAGCGCCCAATTTAGGGCGCTTTTACAATTGATTTTAGGTAGGAATGACCTTCCCTACATCTCCTTCCTCGTAAGAGGGGCGACAGTGTCATAAATCTCTGTCCTCTAAAATCTTCTTATAATTAGCATATCATCATTATTCTTTTTTGTAAAGAACTTTATGTTTGTTTATGTATTTACAAAGCCTTTTTTTATTTAATAGCTGCCCTGTGATAATTGAATTTTTATAATCCCTGTTTTTAAGATTTGATTCAACATTTAATTTAATTACAACAAGAAAATTTTCACCTTCAATACTCTTTATATTGATTATTGTATCTGGATTTTTCTTGTCTTTTAAAATAAAATCGGGAGTTTCAACAAGATCTCTATAAAATTTAATTATTGTTTCTAATGCCTCTGGATGTCTTTTTTGAATATGCAAAACTCTTTCTGCTCTTAAAATCACTTCCGCAGTTCGTAATCTACCAAATTCTCCTTGTATCACATCTACTATCTTCTCGTTAAACGTCGTCCCTCGTGCTTTAGCTAATTGTCTAGCTCTTTGTGCTGCACTCTTGTCAAAACCAACTATTTTTCCAGATGGATCTTTAACAGCGTATACTTGAGTCCTGACATTATCAACCTTTCTGTTAGTAGCTTTGCAAAATATTTTCATATTTACTTCGGTTCGCTTTAGCCTTACTGCTGACGACTCCATATCTGCTCTCAGTGAGGTTTTTAATGCCTGGTCTGACGTTTCCTTATACGCAGCATTTAATCCCGCTAAATAACGTTTTTCTTCGCGTATAGCTCTCTCATAGGCTCTTTGCTTCTGCCCCGCTTCATAGTTAGTATAGGTTTTATCACGATACTCATATACATCCTTATCTAAATTTTCTAGATACTCTCTACTATATGTTCGTGGAGATCCTTCATAATACGCATGGAAGCTGTGTCTACAGTTCCATCCACAGAGTCCATCACCTGTTCCATAGCCTGTTGATTCAATAAACGAAGGGTAACTGCTGTTTTTTCCGCTTCTGCTATAAATACCACCTTGCCATACAGCGTGAGACGGTCTAGCACCCATGTGAGCAGTAACCTCAACAAGATCTGCGCCTATCTCATCAGCATACATCATGTTTAATTCAGCAGCTGATTGATTAACACCAGTAAGCACCGCTCGTCTTACCGCAACATCAAGTTTATCTACGTGACCAGTAGGGTACTGAACCTTTAGTCCTTCTTTTGCTACCTGCCTTATAGCATTTTTAATAGCAAAGTCATAGGTAAAAGCTCCGGAGCTTACCTGCATATTAGCAAGCGTACATGCTCTAAAAAAAGAGTCTTGTCCTTGGCTTGCAGTAGTCCTTGTTAGATTTCTTACATCGCCTACAGTTTTTCGTATATGGGCAGCTAAGAGATTTGCCATTGCAGTGTTGGCACTATGATCTAATGGTGTTTTACCAGCAATTGCAGCTCTTAGATTCTCAGATTCCATATTCTCAAGATTCGCCTCGTCAAATATTCGCCTTACTTCGCTTTCAGTCAAATTAGACAAATTCGATACAGTATGCTGAATTTCTTTGAGCGTCAAGCCGTTTTGTATTAACCTTTCTGTTTGGAACTCTGCTGACTCAGTTAATATATCTGTTTTAACTAAACGTCGTGCTATATCTGCCATTACTGCATAGTTAATTTCATCCATCATGCCAAGCAGTATAGATACACATGCAGCCAAATATTCTGGAGAAAGCATTTTACTCTTCTCCGCTTTCCTCTACAGCAGTTGGCAGCATATCTTTTGCCTGCTCTTCTGTAACGCCGTATCTTTTCATTAGATACACTTCTTTTTTTATAAGCCCTGCTGTAGCTTCCTGAATCATTATCTGTGTTTCTGCTGTGCTATCAGTTACCAGGCTATCATCAAAATCAAATGACATCTCATAGCTTCCAAGAGGTGCAAGATGATAAAGAGTTGCCCAAGTGTCCATAGCACTTACTAAATCTTCTAGTGCTGCTTGAAGTGATTCTTGAACGTCTGACACAAAAGCATAAGACCTTTGCTTGCTATATATAACCTCGGTTGCTGTTCTATCTTCATCCTGAACATCTGATAAGGTCCCATAAGCAAGTCCGCACGCAAATTCAATTCTTCTTAGAATTTGATTAAACCCGTTATATAAACTGCTATCTCGTATACTAGGACTGAACACTTCATAAAATGGTTTTTCATTGATCCCTCCTGACATTTCGTGTCTACGGAAGAGTCTCTCTTTACCGTTTGGCAAAGTAGCATTGCCTGTAGAGTCAATCTTAAAAAGAGATTCCGCTGCATCAATGGCAAGCTCAGAACCCTTATACTCCCATGCAATCCTTGCCCACTGCTCATCTGCTTCTTTTATAAGGCTTTCTGCCTTAGAGTAGACAGACACTCCAAATGGACTTTGTCTATTCTTATTATTTGCCTGAGGGATCTTGAAATACGAAAATAGCACTCCTGGAACATTTTTAACAGTTACATCAGGTTCTAAATCCGTCCATTCTGTAACATCAGTTAGGCTTATTTCATGCCCTAAGTTGCTATTTTGTGTGCTTTGATATGCTTTATTTTGTATCCTGCAATCTTTACCATCAAACTCATGTGATTCTAACCTCGTATAAATTTTTCCATCACGTGCAATCTGCTCTATAAATTGGCAGGCAGTTATTCCGGATGAACCAAATGATGTCGGAATGAATCTGTCGGCTTGAATAAATTCAACTTCGATTCTATCATTGACAACATAAGGCTTTATGATTAAGCCGCCTAACGCACATGCATACTCAATCTGTATACGTAATTTTGATAGCACCTTCTTGTATTGAGAATCTAGATACTCGGCTCTTTTGCTACCAGTAATCTCTGATTTCATTTCTAGTGTGACAAGCCTTGCTATCTCAGAGGCTACCGCTGCAGGTATGCCAACACTTTTAACATTATCTTTAACCCACGGGGCATTATCCTCATACATTCTTGCCCATAGATCTATATAGTCGATGGTTTTGTCATCGAGCACGATGTGACTCACTGCCTCTCCATCAGCTGCTCTTTGTTTAAAAACTTTTTTAATCCATTCAATAATTTTATGAAACATATATTTCTCCTAATAGTTGATTAAGCGTCTAGCCTCACGTTCTATTGTGTATTCAAAGCTATCTAGTGAGTCTATATCACTGCTACCATCGTCAAGTCTCACATTCTTTGTCTTTTCCTTTGGATCCCAAATTGCAGTCCTTAAAGCATTCTTTAAAGATTCTGCTTTATCAGGGATATAAAAAAACCGTCCTTGTGCCATAAGCTGAACGGTTAAATTAATTCTATTGTTTATCTCATCTTTCAGAGAATTCTGTATACTTAGCCAGGAAAGGCCTTGTTTTCTAGCTGCAGTTCTTAGCCCGGCAATAAGCACTTGCTCGGCACTATCACAGTAGACCCGGCTAATATTGCCACAAACATTAATAACTCTTTTGCAAAAGTCACAAAAGAGTAAGCCTAGCTGATCGGGATCTATATCACTACCATCATCTTTTCTACATGAAATGCGTTCTGAAGTCAGAACTATCACATTTTTAAAATCTGGTGTAATTCCTGTTGCTGTAAAAGAGTGTGCCGAATTATTACCACCAAAGTCTACGCCGATAATTATATTTAGATTACGAGGAAGTGCATCAGTCCATGCATACATCTTGTAATTCTCCGCAAAGATTCTATATATAAGACCTTCTGCAATGCAACGTTGCCCTAGTATATCTCGCTTGTACCAAATTGAAGTAGCGTCATATTGGCTTTTAATCTCAGCTCTTCTTTGTTCTGAGATGTTTATATTGTCGTCTATTGTGAAATGCTGATAGTTATAACCACCTAGCAGCTTTCCTGATTTTGCATTACGCTCGTACTTATCTATGTATTCGGTATATATCTCTGCGTTTGGATTGTCAGGGTTTAGATCCCAAAAGAATTTACGTTTACTAGCCGCTGCAGTACGGTTAAAAGCCTCTTTGATTGTGTTGTCATGATGTAAGTTAATTTCTGTGGCAATCCACATTCCGTAACTGTTACCACGAATTTTCTTAAAACTGTCAGCTTTAGCACCACCAGCAAATATAATAATTCTTTGCTTACCTCTAGTCGATGGACCTCTTACAAATAATGCATCATTGTCTTTGTACTTTCCCCATCTACACTGTCCTCTAAATATATACTCTAGGCCAAAACCATTAGCATCACCAATGTTTAGTTTTGCATTCGCAACTGTTGAACCTGTAGCAAGGTGCAATTTATCTTTAGTAGTTTTTAATTCATAAGCAAATGCAAACACATTATCAACGGTCTTGCCAGCCCTTATTGCACCCTCTGCAATGTTGTACATACAGTTGGCTGATCGCTTTATATAATCTTTATGCTTTTGGGAAAAATTAAATGGGATTGTTTTACGCTTTATTATCGCCATAAACATCACTCTCTATATCATCAAGATACTCTATCTCTTCGTCTCCACCAATCCTTGCAGCTTCTGCTTTAAGTTTGTCTACTCTAGCCTTTTGCTCATCAGTTGCAAGCTCCCAGTCGTGGTGCAGCATGTCATCATACTGCTTAATTAAATTCCTAAGTTCTCCCTGTGCTCTTGCTTGAGCTTTGAGAAAATCATTTTGCTTATCCCACGCCTGCTGTACTTCCCATTTTGAGCCGATTACACTACCACTTTTTTCTTCTACCCTTTCGATTGTCTTATCCTCTTGATTTTTTACATAAGCGATCCTTTGTGCCCTTATAATAGCAGCATAGGATATTTGTATTTGATGCCAAAGTAGATCAAGTGGATTTGCGTTATCTACTGCGTCAAAGATTTCTTTAGTTTCTTCTGGCAGATACTTCGAAAAGAATCCGTACTTTTCAGCCCTCTTATTTCCCGCAGGGGCTCCTGCGGCGTTTTTATTACCAAGTTGAGATATTGTATTTTTGTGTGCACCCTTTTTCTTATTTTGTGTGCACCCTTTTTTATTCCACCCATGCCTAGTCTTCCAAGACTTGACTGTATTTATAGATACGCTATATTTTTTGGCTATGTCCTTGTATTTCATGCCGTTCATATAGTCCTTTTCTGCCAGTTCGTTTTTTCTAGCTGCCAAGCCTCACCACCTCTCATTTCGTCTGTTTTGTAAGTACTAAAAAAGAACCCGTATGGGTTCTTTAATTATTATTTTATTTGCCTTTCATGGGACAAAATTTCAATTCCTTTTTACTGTGTGTATTTCGTTTTTTGTCGGGGTATAATCTATGGTGATAATCTATAAGATATATCCTAAACGAACCTGTATCATTTTTGTAGGTGCCTATAAGTCTAACTCCTTTATTTAGCCCAATTTGATATATAGTTTCATTGCCCAATAACTGTGCAATATTTTCTGAAACATACTTTGGAGTGTGCAATTTGGATAATGCTTGCCCTACACAATTTAGAACGATTTCCTTTTTATCTCCACTAATATTATGAAGATGTACATTGGGATTGCTCTGCAACGCAAGAAAATTTTCATTCATTAACTTAGAATTTATCTCTCTTATTTGTCTAAATTTACTTACAAATTCAGTTTCTCCCGATAAATAATTAGTAAATCTACCACCACTTAATCTGACCGAGTAATATAAACCTTCAAACGAAAAGTCAAATTTAAGTTTATTACCTGATTTCGGATTAGTAGTATTCTTTACGTTATTAGCATCTAGTTTGCTATTACTAACTACTTTGTGCAACTTTTTTCTTTTTGCCACGGTATTATGAAACTCTCTCTATGTAGTAATTGAAAATATCCTCGTCCTTTATTTCGTTTGTACATATTTCGTATGTATCACAATTTCCTCGTGCTTTAAGCCAAGGGCTCTCCTGATGAGTTATGCTCTCAAGTTGATTCCCTGTATATCTACCGTACACTTCCCAAACTTGCGAAAGAATATCTACTGCATCTTCATTAAAATCCACAACAGAACCCTGATACAGTTCTATATTTTCACCACTATAATTTTTATATTTTTTATATAACTCCGGAAAGACAGGCCCGTGGACCCAAGCTTCAAGCCGAGACTCAAATAGTTTCGCACTTAAATCATTTGCACTTTCGTTAACGAGTGTTAAATACCATGAATATGCGTAATAAACCAGTTTCTGCAGTTTCTTAGGCGTCATGCTTTCTTTTTCTAGAAACCAGTTTGCAACATCAAAAACTGTCCTTTTCATGTTAAACTCCTTATCTCCTCTTTAACCAATTATATTTTATCATTTGCAACAATCGGGCACAAGTCGCTACATGTAGGCCGATAATCGCAAAACAGGAAATAGCCGTACTACATATAGTAATAACCACAAAAGCCCCCATAGGTTGGAGGCTTAAGGAGTTATTCAAAGGAGTTCTTAAATGAAAAATTTTAGTTTTTATCTTCTCTTGACCACCTACACCATATCACAGAGGCATACTGAAATACTATGAAATTTTTGAAATTATTTAAATATTTTTAATAAAATTTCTCCGTGCATTTGATGCGCCCGTCTTTCAGTTTTCCCAATCTTTTCTGCTATTTCCCTCCATGTCAGCCCGTTTATATATCTTAATTCCATCAGTTCTCGATGCAATGGATCCTCTATGCCCCTAATTAGATTATAGGCATCGCACTTAAGTTCTATGAGGTTAAGACAATCCTCGTGTATCATCCTCTCAAGATCAACAGCAGCATCAACTCTATTCATGCTTCGATTGGTTACACTTGTTTGCACCCTCTCATTTGCTGATAGTGCTGGATTATAATACATAAGCTCTCTGATTTCTTTGAGCCTTATTCTTTTTTCCTCTATGGATCTTTCTATCATCGGTATTTTCTTTAAATCGTCCTTTGTCACCTTTGACCCCCTGATTTTTTAAAGATATAGTTCTTATGGCTATAATACTCAAGATCACTTTTTCTACGCTGCCTCTCAAGGTCCTTAAGTTTTTTATACTTCTGGTACTCTTTGCAACTAGAGTGGCAGCCTATATATCTTTTAGTGCAGCCCCTGCATGTAGTCTCCAATACCCTACTCCTCCTCATGATCTTTACACTCTCGCTATTAATAGTCTTCGTATGGTCCCAGTTTTATACACCTTAGGTATTTTTTACACACCAGTCTTTTTTACACACCTCTAGAAGTCTTTTTTACACACCAGTCTAATAATTGCCTTATTTTGCTATATAAATCACTTTGATTTTATTTTTCTCTTATCCCATACTTCTTCCGCATGTGTTCTGGCATTGGTGCTGCCTTTTTTTTATTTTCCTCAAACGCTTTATCCCACTCTGAGCTACTCTTGCTCTTTTTAGGCCAGGAATCACTTCGTGCAAATTTAAGACACAAAGCATAGTGATTTTTTCTTTCGTGCTCTGTTAGCCAAATGCTGACTTTGTCTATAAGTTGATCTACCTGCAAGTATCGTTGGCACAATTGCTCATACTCATACTTCTGCAGAAAAACATTTTGAAATTCTCCGTAAGGCTGTGTGTGTGATCTCTGACCTTTTGTTTTTTGCGAGCCCTTATATATATTATTAATATTATTATTACACACACACTTATTTACATTCTTATCATTCTTAGCATTCTTATGACGTTGTTGGTCGTTTGTTAGTCGTTTGTTAGCCGTTTGTTGGTCGTTTGTTAGTTGGCTTGTTACCTTTGAATTTCCTTCTTGATATAACGCCCAATTTTCAACGGTTATGAGAGTAAATCGGCTTGTTGATTGCTTTGTTATTATTTTTGATGTCTCTAGCTTTTCTAGTGCAGTCCTTACGTTTTGGCTTGTTAGCCCTGTCTCTTTTGCTAGAGAACTTATGCTTGTTATCATTTGTCCTGGCTTAATGATAATATCCTCAAAGTTACTCTCTTTAAAATTTGCTATAAGAAGTAAGTGTAAGAATAGTATTTTTACATTTGTATCACGGTACCAACCCCAGTCAATCATCTTTCGATAAAGCTTAATATATCCGTTTTTACTACTCATTACAAAATCTCTTTCTTAAAAATTTTGACCATTACTTTTGGTCTGTCTGCCGAATACAATTTTCGTACAGATAAGTTTACAATTTGCGAATCGTCTTTATACGCGATTTTATTTAGCGCGTCACATATCACTTTTGCTATGTTGTCCGCATCGGGCTTTTTAGTGGGATACAATTTCTCTTTCTCAATTTCTGCCCTTACTTTTTTTGTTGTGCTTTTTGGTATTTCATAATAGACATCTATAAATATCTCTAATGGCTCACTATTAAACCATCTATTCTTATCGCTATTTTCTGCAGCTAAATAGCACTGTTTTACCAAATTCTCATAAAGCACAGTATTTTGTGGTGTAACTGATTGGGAACGCCCAAGGCGAGGATTATAGAATGTCCTCGCTCTTGCTTTCCCTTGTGGTTTTCCTGGTACTTCAAATATAACCATATCTAAAACGGTAGATCATCTTCTACAGCCTCATAACCTGGCGGTATATCGTCATTATTACTTTGTGCAGCTTGTGCTGGCTGCGGGGCTTTATTATTGCCATACTCAAGGAACTGCACTCTATCTGCTATAACATCTGTAGTATAGACGGTGTCTCCATTTTTATTTTTATAACTGCCAGTTTGTATCCTTCCCTGAATTGCCACTAGTCTGCCTTTTACAAGATATTTCTCACAGTTTTCAGCCTGCTTTCCAAATACAGTAATTCTTGGGAAATCCGCTTGTTTTTCTTGCCCTTGTTTAACAGGTCTATTGATTGCTAAAGTAAAAATTGCTACAGCCATCTGATTATTTGATGTATATCTCAGCTCAGGATCTCTTGTAAGTCTTCCAATTAATACAACACTATTCATATAAAGCCTCTCTATCCAAACAATGCTTTTGATATGTCATCTGCATTCTCTTCATTACTTGTAATTTCTTCATCCGGAGCTTTTTCAACATTGTCCTCTTTTACTTCCGCCTCAGCATATACAACCTTTTCTTCTGGTATAAAGTCGTCGCTATTCTCAACATAGTTCTTTGTACCGTCGTCATTAATAACTGCCATATCGCTATCGAGTGCAGTCTGCATATCTATGCTCATAATCCCCCATTTGGATATTAACTGTCTTAGCATGGTTTTGTATGCCATACCATCAAAATCTTTCTCCCAGAAGGTATATCCCTTCTTTGCCTGATATCCTTTAGAGTATTTAAGCGCATGGCTTTCCATTTTTTCACGGCTCCAGTACATTGCCTTTTTAAATCCATTGAGATACTCAAACATCGCGTAATATCCGATTGTCTTTGCTTCTTCCCTTTCTCTTTCGTCCTGGATGAGATTAACTTCAATTTCTTCTTCAAGTGGGTTAAAACTTACTAATTCACCTTCTTTAATTGCCATTACATTTAGTTTTTTATACTGTCCTGATCTTAGGGCTAGTTGTATATATCCTTTATCACTTTGACCTATGCTTTATCATCGCATAGGAGTGGACTATATCTTCACCTTTTGGTGTTACGCGCTTCGAGAAGTAACTCATCTTCTCCCCTACACCGCTACATTCATCACGGTTAGTCTCTACACTTTTCAACATGATATCATTCTTTACCTGAATCATGTTGACTTAGCACGGTATTGCCCGATCGTATCGAAGGGTTCCACCGTTAGCAAGATTTCTCTCACACCCCTGAGTAATAGGGTTCACGTAATTTTACTTGAGCCTAAAGAGTTAACCCAAGCTGAAATTGTGCTTCAGTAATTTGATGTTTGTTGTTTTTAAATGGGACCATGTAGTATTGACCAAGTTGTGGTGATGGTGATAGTTTCAAACTTTCACCAACAAGTGCCGCACTTAAAATTGATTGATTGCTGCACTCCTGGAGCGATTTATTTGCTGTTGTAGCAGATATTATCGCTGTGATGAGTCTCTGCCCATCCTTTCCACCTACAACCTCATTGATACGTGCCTTAACGGCATCTTGTGATAGATAGGCTCCTATGCCTAGTCTACTATTTTGCTTTGTTAAACTGTTTCTAACTGCCATAATAAGTTCTCCTTTTTTACTATTTTATACTTTTTATTACTATTTCCCTGCTATCACAAAATGCTCTCAGTGCAAGTGCATCATCTGTTGATAGTAGTGCTTCGAACTTGATCCACTGCTTTGGTATATCTTGAAGGTTATCATCTTCCACAATCTCTGCTTCAACATATTGACTATCTTCAGCATTTGCTTCCTCTGTTTCAGCTCTTGCTTCCTTGGCCTTTTGTTCTTCAAGTTCTTTCATCTTTGCTTCATGCTCAAGTTTTCGCTTCTGTATATCAGATAGCCTTTGTCCTTCAGCGATTGCAGCGGATAGATCTAAAGTTTTCTTATAGTGCTCCATAGCTTCAAAGCTGAACTCAGGCAGAGCATTTATAGCAGAAACATCATGGCCAACTTGATACAGCACGCTATTTAACTCGTCTTCAATAGATTTAAGACTTACAGACTTATTAAGCCACTTAGAGTCGAAGATTTGCTCTAGTTTTACAAATGGCTGAAATCCTATGTTATTAAATAACTCAACTATTTTCTCTTTTTTCTTCTCTTTCTCTCGATCCTCAAAGTCTGTGATTTGTGTTCCTATCAGTTTTACAGGTTCATCAATAATTGCAACAAGCTCTTTGATTTGCTTTTCAAACTGATTATATGGTTCCAAGCACTGTTTTTTTACTTCCTTACGCTTATCTTCAAGTGCTGTAATAAATTTGTTAAGTGCCGCTCTATCAGCTTTAGCCTCTTTTATGGTTTCATCGGTATAAACCATATTTTTATATAATGCTGATTTTGCTGTGATCTCTTTTTTTAACTCCTCAAAGTTAAAGTTAATGATCTCCGGGGTTTTCCACTCTTTAATTATTAATTCCATTTTCTCTCCTTATTCTCTTCTTTTATATTTGAGGCAGCACTAGAGGTGGTCTTTTGTTTTCTCTGACATACTGCCAAAACTCTAACTCTTTCTGCTTTAATAACTCAATATCTCCAATTACATCTGATCGCTCTATTTTGTAGTGCCTAGTGTGTAAAAACACGTCATTGTTATAGCTGTATTTTAGTTGTGCCTTTAAGATAGCAAATTCAAACTCCGTTACTAACATATTGTGAAGTAGCTGTATATAGTAGTTATCTGGTACTCTATCCTTCCATTTTTCCTTTTGCATGGATTTTAAGATCTCTGTTGTCTTTATCTCTAGCACTCCTACTCTGCCATCAGGATCCTTTACCCAGCCATCAAGGCTTGCATGAGCAAATGGATACTTACTATTAACAAACATGTTGTTTTTTTCATAACCTATTTTGTATTCTGGAAAGTCTAGTGCAAAGAGTTCTCTTAGTGGTGCTTCTGCTAATGTTCCATACTTTACATAGGGTTTCTCTGATATGTCTTCTGGTACTAATTTGCCAGTTTTTATTTCCCACAACTTTTGATTGTCCGTGTAAGGATTAAGCCCTAAAATGGCAGCAGCATCAGACCCGCCTATTCGATCTCTTGCAGTAAGCCATTCTTCGCGGCTAGAAAACACTTTCATTTCGACTGACATATATCCTTCATCTCCACTTGACCATCAATAGGAAATGACAGCATTCTATCGGCAATCTTGAGCTGTTTAATGGCTCTACTTCTGTATTCTCTAGCCGTCTGCTCTATTTCCCTTTTATTTCTTGCAAGCCAGTATCCGTCTGCCTGGCTACTACTACAAATAGGTATACCTTGATATCTAAGTTCTGTGATCAGATTTCTTACTGCTCTATCGCTTAGCCCCAGTTTCGTGCTTAAACACTTTCTACTTACTGGATTCTCCGATAGTAGGGATACTAATTTCTCTTTATAATTTTGCATTTGCTACCTCCCTATGATATAATTTAGTTGGTTAATTTGATTGGCACCTTTCGAGGTGTCTTTCTTTATTTTATGATCATCTCTACTACTTGCCATATCACTACTCCGCTTGCTATAAATGCTGCCGTTATGCTAACTAATGTGAAAATAATTGTTTGTTTAGCGTCCATATCTTTCTCCTTTCAATTCATAGTGTCCTAGTTCAAAATATTTACAGCTGTCATCGCTGTTTTTTGACTTCTTAACTGTTCGCCCTCTCGTGCAGTGCCCGTATGCTACTTCCATGTATCCACCCCGTACCTTTACATAGTGCCTCATGTAATAAATGCAGTACTTACACGCCATTGGCTTTTTCTCTGACCTTTCAAAATCTCTTGTAAAGTCCTCTACTACCTGTCTTAATTTTTCATTTTCCGCAACTAATGCTTTTACTTCATTTGCTATCTGTTCCATTTTGTACCTCCGAATTGTATATATACATATTGTATGTTGTAACTTTATTTCATAGTAGTACAATTTGTATATAAAGTCAAGCATTTATTTTGGAGGTTTATGTGTTTTCAAATCGGCTAAAAGAATCCCGAGTATTGCGTGGATATACTCAACAAGAAATTGCAAATAAACTTGATATAACTCTTAATGCCTATCAAAAGTATGAACAAGGCACCCGCTCACCCTCACTTGATACTCTTGTTAAAATCGCTGATTTTTATGATGTATCTATTGATTGGCTTTTAGGTCGTGATTTGTGGATTGACACTCACGGAGAACTCTCTGATGAATGCCTGTGATGTCTTCGAGCTTGTCCCAAATTGTAAAATCACCAGTGCGTTCACCCGCTTCAATCTTTTGGTAATAAACAAGCGTTATGTTTAGTTCATCTGCCATTGCCTGTTGGGTCTTTCCTAAGTCCTGTCGGGCTTTCTTTAGGTTCGCTCTCATTTCATCATCTCCCTTTTTATGATTAATATTTCATATCCAAGTGCGTTTAACGCTTTTTCTGCAAGTTCTATACTTATTTTGCTGTCTTTACTGTTCCAGTATGTTATTGTTCTAGGGCTACAACCTATTTCTTTTGCTAAACCTCTATACGTTTTTCCTTGATCCTTCATTTCTCTAATAATTAGTTCTTTCATATCAATTGATAACATTGAATATTCTCCTTTGCTGTGATATATTTTTAATTGAAGTAGCACTGTGTTGCTACAATTTTTCATAAAGGAGGTGGTTCTTATCCGCCGAGTTTTTGAAAGACCTAGTTCCCGACATACTTTTGTATCGCTAATGCGTGTGGGTTAATACTCTGAACGTAAACAGTAAAAGTGAGGCGGCGTGCCAAGACTGCTAGGTGACTCTAGCAGAACAATAGATGTACTGTGATTGAAGCAACCAAACTGCCAATTTGATTGTGGCAATCATTAGGAAAACGAGTTGCTATTTGGCAAATAGTTCAAGCTATTTCCCTGAAATATATCTAGCGTTTGCAGCACGTGTCGGGTAATAAATTACGAGATGAGTCTATTCAGTCACGGGTAGGCTCTTTTTTATTTCTCATTTTTTCTTTATTCCATCCGTAATAGCAGTGACTGCATATCGTATGTTGTTCGTCTATCCACCAGCACGCTCCGTGTTCATCCGTATAGCAAGCGTTTCTATCCGTGCAGCCACAAATTTTACATAAACCTCTTTTCACACTCATTGTTCCATCAATTCCTCATAAACTCTATTTGCATACTCTCTACTTCCTGTGTCATGCCCACAGTTATAAGCTGTCAGTACTTCATCAAGCGTGCCGTATTTATCCATAAGCTCTGTTAAGATTTCGCAAGCGATCCTCGTATTAACTTCCGGATCAAGCAGGCTTTCGCCCTCTTTTAGCCTTTGTGCATGCCACTTTGGCTGTATCTGAAAAAGCCCTATGCTTTCACCATCATCCCCCACGGTACCAGGCTGCTCTCCTGACTCTACTTTTGCGATGGCTTTAAGAAGCTTTGGTGATATACCATACTGCTTGCCATATCTTTCGTAAATACTTACTTCTTGAACTTCCTCTACTTTTACTGCTTTAGCCTCTGTGTGCTTTATCTCTTTTTCCTGCCCCGCTAAACTTCCGGGGCTAGCATAAAAAACGTTATATAGATTAGATAAAACAGTAGAAATGTTGGTATGATTCTTACGATAAACCAGGCAAGTCCGAATTCCTTAAATCTGCACTTTTTCTTTTTCATATCATCCTCCTTTCTGCCAGTCTTTCCGATACATCTGCTATATAGTAGTTTTTCTGCTTGCCCTTACTTCTTGGATCATAAGTACAACCTCTGCAAAGATCATAGGCTAGAGACTCTCTAAGGCCCATAATTTTTGCTAGTTGTGGTGCAGTTATGACCATCTTTCCAGTTAGAGCCATAAGATCTTTTTTAATTTCTGTTTTTGTCGTCATGGTTCTTCCCTCTCCTGTCCAAGTACTACGCTAACTAACCACTCATCTTTACTTATGCGAAGGCTCCATCCTTCCGCATCTAGCACCAAGTTTAGTTTCCTTACACACCTCATCGGTTCTCCGTTAATTTCATAAATCTTCTTCTCTAAATCAATATGTATAGATCTTAATTCTTTTATTTCCACTGCATCTCCTCCTTCTTCTCAACTCAAAATTCATATACTCTCTGTTCTTTTATAAGGGCGATCGATGGAGAATTAATCCATCTTTCATCCAAATTGTGAATGGATAAGTTGATTTACTCTCTCAGATTCCGTGAGTTTCATTTTCTTTTGGGATTCACGGATTTGTTCATCAAAATACCTGTTAACTGCAGTTGAGATTTTCTTCCACTCATAATATGTAATGCCTTCTAAGTATTTTGTTCTATCTTCGATATTGGTGTTATCTACCTTAGTTCCTAAACTTATTCCAACATCTCGCAAGGCTTTGGAAGTCTCAATGGGCGTTTTATTGGTATGTCTTGCATCCTCCTGAAACCACTCATCGCTTTTCCTTTCCTTTGCAGCAAGGAACCGTTCTACAAAATACCAGTGCTCTGACTTTTGAAGTTCAGACCAATCGTGGCGTGACAAAGCAAATGACACTTGAACTGCCTCAGAAAAATCTTCACTAAAAACTACATAATCTTTGATTTTCACATTCTCTCCTTTCTCCTAAACTCTCATCCATTTATGAGCCCGTGTTATAATCAATATCGGCGGGTCGCAAATCACTTCCGAAAGGAGGTGATAATATTAAGAGATTTGTAAATAATTTTCGAGAAGCCAAAAGCCTAATGGCTGATGGTTACAAGTTGTTAAGCATTAGTTACTTTGTATCTAATCCTTTCCCAACTTACATACTAGAGAGATAACGGCTCTCTAGTTTGTTATAACCAAGATTTCATGCGATCCGCCGTTTATCCTGTCTACATCCCTTAAGTAAGCCGATAAAACTATGCCCTTGATATCCACCTATTCGCCGTGTAAAATTTATTTGTGCCAACTGGCAAGAATGGAGGTGTATATAATGTTATTAAGTAAGCGTCAGTATAAAGTTCTTAAGCGTTCAAGATTTCTTCCCGATCTATATGATGAGCTTGGAGCGACGGACCAATCTATATGTGATTTTCTTGAAAACGAAGGACTTTTAGAAAACAACGGTGGGTTTGTAACGATTACAGAAAAAGGGCGTGCCGTATTGAGTCAACGATTAATATCTAGGTGTAAGTTTTGGATTCCAATCGTTATATCTGTTATCGCTTTGCTCCAACCGTGGATTATGAGAAAATTTTTATAAGCAAAACAATCATCAGCACAAAATTTACAATCATAAGTTCTCTGTGATACATAGTTGTAAAAGGAACTCCATCATTGAATTTCTTTAATTCTCTATGTATCTTCTTTATTTTTTGACGTTCTTTTATACTTGTTTTTGATAAATCTTCTAACAAGGCTCTATGTTGTTGATCCATCGTTCCTCCTTGTTTTACCGACTTGCTTAAGGGATGTAGTAGCTATAATAGATTTTTAATCTACTAACTTTGCAAAAAAAACATCTTCTTTTTGAGAAAGATTTTTTATGCCTAGCAACTCACACAGTTGGGAAACCTCCGAGGTTTTAAACTCATTAATCCCTTGAATTTTGAGCGATAAACCGTATTCTGACAATCCCATTTTATCCGCTATCCATCTTTTTTTCAACCCAGACTCAGCGATTACTCTTTCTAATAATTCTGTATTTGTCAAGTTCTTATCTCCTTTCCTTGTTGATTGTAAATCTACTATATACCTTTTAAATCTATTTGTCAACATTATTTTTAAAAAATTACAATAAATATTGATTTTAAGTCTATTTAGTGTTATTATCATCTTAAGAAATGGAGGTATATCATGAGTATAGGCACGAGAATAAAAGAAAAGCGTTTAGAATTAGGATTTACTCAGGAGGAATTGGCAAATAAACTCGGATATAAATCAAAGTCTACCATTAATAAAATAGAAATGGATATAAATGATATACCGCAAAGTAAGGTTGTAGCTTTTGCTAATGCTTTAAATACTACTATTGCATATCTAATGGGTTGGGAAGATGACCCATCTCCCGATAACGACTATTCCGATGTTAAGAACCTTATTCACCCCTCCGCTTACCGTATCCCTATTGTTGGCAAGATATGTGCTGGAGACGGCTGTTTTGTTATTGAAGAAAAAATGGGGTACTTTACGATTGACCATACTATCAAGGCTGATTTCGCCCTTGTAGTTAAGGGAGACAGTATGATTGATATTGATATAAATGACGGCGATATTGTTTTAATTAAAAAAGTATATGATTACTATGACGGCAAGATTTATGCTATTAGGCTTATTGATGAAAACGAGGCAACGATTAAAAGGTGTTACTTTGAGGAAGACAAGGTTATAATGCAGCCCTGCAATCCTGAATTTAAACCTATGATTGCTGACGGCAAAAATGTGTCTGTGGTTGGTGAGTGCGTGGGTGTGTATCATGCACTGTAAAATATATTAATAAGAAAGGGACTAAGAAAATGAAGATGAAGAAAATTATTGCACTAATACTAACCTTAATTGTTGCACTTGCTTTTGTAGCATGTGGTGATGACAAGCCTGAAAAAGAAGATTATGTGGGTGCTTGGAAATGTGTTGCTATAATACTTCCTGAACAATCTTATCCAGAAGATTTTGACCTTGCCGTGAAAGACATGAAAAAATTTAAGAAAGATATGAAAAAAACCAATCCAGATTCAGAGGGTCTATCCCTTAATTACTTATTCCTCAAGGATGAGAAAACAAGCATTTTCTTTTTATTAGATGAACAATATACTGGGACTTGGGAACTTGCAGACGATTCAATTCTTTTCTATCAAGATGGCGCATCCGATTATTCCAGGGAGTTTAAAATTGATTTCGAAAACAACAGACTTATTTATGAACTTGAAAATGGTTCCAAGTGGATTTACGAAAAAGAAGAAAAGAAGAAATAGAGTTTTTCCTTTACATAATCGTGAGCTAATCGTGTGAGTGGGCTAAGAAAATGGCTTAAATTAGCCAAAATAATCGTGTGAGAAGCACGCAACATAGGATAGAAATTAAACATACATATTTTGTTAAATAATAAATTATAGTTGATTTTTCTTTTAGATACTGTTACACTTAATTTACTAATTAAGTGAGCGGGTGATGTGTCGCCCTACCGGAACGGTCTTGGAGAAATCTAAGGCCGTTCCGTGCTATCTGGATAGGTTATGGAAAATAGAACTAGTAAAACATTTGGAAGCATTGAAAAAGACCATTTTCGCGGCGTCACGAAAAAGGTAACTTTCAAAGCAATATAAATATGTAAGAATAATCGTGCGTATATCATTTAACACAACCCATTGTGGCATTGATGTTCTCAATGCACAATGAATAGTATTTATTAAAATTTATAGTTAAAAATCTTACATAAAACAAATCAAATTTAATCAAATTAACGCAAAACACATCAAAATACGGATTGACAAACTGCCCCAAGGGTAATAAAATTATATTGAATCTAATGAGATTCATTTAGTTAATACGCCCCTGGTGGTAAGCCCCTCACGATCCGAGGAACGCTGATACCTGGGGCTTTTATTTTATCTAAGGAGTATAATACAACATGAAATTTAATAAATTCAATGATAAAGTTGCGATTCTAGTTGACGGAGGTTTTTATAGAAGACGCGCCCAGTCTCTATGGGGGCAACAAACCTCGGATGATAGAATCGATGAATTGCTTAACTATTGTTATAGACATCTTAGAGATAAAGGAGCGAGGAAAGAATTTGAACTTTATAGAATCTTTTATTATGACTGTCCACCAATGAGCAGAACAGTCTATCACCCGTTTCTAAAAAAGAATATAGATTTTAGACATACTCCGTTATATACATGGATGACAGAATTCCTGGAAGGACTGACATATCGACGTAAAATCGCTCTAAGGCTTGGAACTCTATCAGATACTCAAGCAAAATACACTCTAGATGCAAAGGTACTTAATAAGTTATGTAAAGGTGACATCAAGGTTGATGATTTGAAAGAATCTGATTTCAGGTTAGAAGTAAAACAAAAGGGCGTCGATATGAAAATCGGTGTCGATATTGCGTCAATAGCATATAAACATCAAGTTGATAAGATAATTCTTATTTCTGGTGATAGTGATTTTGTGCCTGCTGCTAAGCTTGCAAGACGAGAAGGAATTGATTTTGTTTTGGACCCAATGAGACATAAGATAAAAAGTGAATTACAAGAACATGTTGATGGTGTTATGAGTTGCTTTTCTGACCCAAAGAAAAAGCAAGAATGTAAAGAAAAAGATTCAAAAGAAATCTAAAAATTTCGTTGAAAAAAATCAAAAGGTAACCCCAGGCACATAGGATTACTCAGCACACAAGTGCCTACTCCATTCTGGAACCCAGTGTTACTCCTTCAAAAGTTACCTCTTATACTGTTATTGTACAATATTTAAAATATAATGCCAATAGATAAATATTGACACCTTTATGCTTTAGGTATAAACTGGTTATAAATTTAATGACTGGATTAGCTTCTAATCCTACCAGATGCCTTAAGCAAATAGCCTAAGGCATTTTGCGTTTTATTGAAAAATTTGACTGGTATAATACAAGTCAAAACTACAAATTAAAATAAAAAATCCCCAGAGATAAACCCTGGGGTAGGCTGCTTTGATACAACCCGACTAGCACTCAAATTGTATCATTGCAGCGCACCTATGTCAAATAAGGAGGCGCTTTTTTAAAATGAAAAGATACAAGTTTAGAAAGTCTTTTACTTTTGGTGGCAAAAGATACCAAGTATATGCAAACACGGAGCAAGAGCTTTATAGCAAACTTGAACGCAAGAAAATGGAGCTGGAGCGTGGGCATATATTAGTTGAGTCTTCTATGTTATTTAAAGATTGGTCTGATCTTTGCATTGAAACATATAAAATAAAATGTAGTGAAAAAACAAAGCAGGACTTTATTTATATAGTTAACGCAAATATAAATCCTGTTATTGGATCGTACCCACTAAAAAGCATAAAGCCTTTACATTGCCAAAACGTTATAAATTCTCAAATTGGAAAATCAAAATCACAAATAACTAAAGTTTACCAGGCACTACAATTTCTATTTAAAAAAGCAAAAGAAACTGAACTAATAAATGTTAATCCCGCTGCAAATATCGAAAAGCCACCTGGTACAACAAAGAAGAGGCGAGCGCTTACAACTAAAGAACAGGCTCTTTTTACTCAAGTCGCTGTAACTGACAGAAGATTTTATGGTTTTCTTCTGATGTTATACTGCGGTTGTCGCCCATCAGAAGCCTACAACTGCATGTCAGATGATATAAAGATAACTAACGGCATAAAATTCTTGCATATACGTGGTACAAAAAGCCGTAGTGCTGACAGACTTGTACCCCTACTTGATGGCCTTTATGAACTCTTTAATGAT
>JAQYRL010000054.1 GCA_028725765.1 Clostridiales bacterium | reverse complement strand
CAAATCCAGTGCTATTTGTTGTATAATATGTTCCATAGAGATCCTCCTTTTGGTTTGGTTTTTTTGTGATCATTGTATCACTTTGGAGATGATCTCTATTTTATTTTCTCAAAAAACTCCACAATTATTTTACACTAACATTGTGATGAGGTGGTGCTTAGAGGTGTCTACCCTATAGCTTCTCTACACTGAATACTGCAATTCAATTATAGTTGTAAAGAGTTTATTAATTGCTGATTTTGGTGAGATATATTAAATTTCAAAAAATATACGCCGATAATGTCATGGAGACTTATAGCGGCGTATAATACTTGTCTTAATTAAATACGTTTTGGTTTACATAATAGACAGATTCTTAGCTACATTATACAGGAATCTTTGTTTCCAAATTTTATACATCACGTCGGGGAATTCACTTCCTGTATATCTCAGTTTAATATTTCTCAAAATCGGTTCTCTGTAAATATCAGGTACATCTTGGAGTGCCTCCTTGATACTGTTCACCCTTGACTGAAGAGAAAGATTTTCAATTGTGCCATACTTTCCTTCCTCTTCCATTAACAACAGCTTATTCTCCATGCGTCCAAGATCTCTTACAGCCCACAGAGTCTGATAATACACCTCATCAGGCATAATGTATTCTCTTTGTCGTTTCTGCTGCCATTCCCTTGCCATTTTTCCTCCTTTTACTAGATTTAAACAAAATTACTCTTTCGGTTTCTTAGAATTAAACAAGATATAAAAATCAATTTAATCCAATTTACAATTATATTTTCAACAAAAGATTTATTTACTCTTACAATATCAGAAGTTTGCTTAAAAATCAGTAAAAGAAGATTAAAATGTTCATTTTTAATATATTTCTGCATTATAATGATATTTAAATTAAAGATGAGGATTTATATCTTTATTAATAAATTCATTTTTTATTTATTAAATTATATCAGATTTATTTGTAGGCTCTTCCATTGAAGCAAGCCATATACCTCCTATTGTCATCATAAGACCAATAATTGTATAAAAGCCGAATGAATCGCCTGCTAATACGACACCAGAAAGGAAACCGATAGCCGTAGTTGAATTTGAGATAAGGTTGCTTGCAGAAGCAGCATTCATCACACTCAACACATAATTAAATATAATATAGCAGATGCAGGAGCAACAGATGCCCAGGAAGATGACAGCAAGTATAACTTTAAAATCTGCATCTGCAAGCGATGCCCACGCGAACCTGCCGCCCATGGCCAGGTTCGCAGCGTTGAAGAACGCTGCGCCCGAAACCGTCATAACAAGTGTCATCTCCATCGGCGAAAAGGTTTCGGAAGCGTGGGCACTTGCGTGACAGTATAGTGCTCCAAGCAAAACTGCCACGCTAATAATCAGATATCCAAAAAACTTACCCTTGAATGAAAAGCCGTCAGCAAACACAATGCAAGTGGACACACCTAATAATGCTATAAATATTGAAATCCCTGTACGTCTGCTGAAACTCTTTTTATAAAAAATCTTTCCTGTAATCAAAACCATCAGCGGTATAGTAGCAATAAAAAGCGATGATTCAGATGTGGTAAGAAGGCCTATCCCCCAAGTTTCAAATATTGAATAAAAACAGGGTTGAAACATCGCTACATATATTGCTGCTCTAATAGATTTCCCTTTAATGTTTACCTTCACAGCTCCAATTATTGTCATAAAAACAAAGGCTATAGCTCCAATCGCCCATCTAAGGCTGAGAAGTTCTATTTCATTAATTCCCGCTGCAAGAGCTACCTTCGTAGCATAAAATGACAAGCCCCAAAAGCATGCACAGGTGAATACAAGAAGAGCCACCTTAAGGCGGCTCTGATTTGAATATTTTGTTACCATAACCTATTCCATAATTCGTTATAACTATCTTTATATAGAAATCCTAATTTCCATATTTTTATTAAAATTAAACTCTATACCAAATGCAATTAATGCTGTGGACCGCTAAATAGTTCTTCATCAGATCTTCTATCCACAAGCGCTACCGATGCTCCAAGATTTAGTGCTACATTTTTCAGTTCTTGAGCATAGTTATTAATATCATTTGCTTTTTTAGCTGAAATATCAGAAGACATTGTATCATCAACATTTTTCAGAATAATCTGAAGATCACTGCTTATCTCTTCGAGCTGTTTTCTCAAATCTTTAACTTCTTCCTTATCAGCAAGAGGAATTGAATCTTCGTGACTCAACTGATGAACCTCATCCTTTTCCAGTTCAAATTCGGAAATACCTTCAATCACCTGAACCTTATATCCCAATTTATCCTCTATAAGTTTCCCAAGTACACGCTTTGATTCCTCCTCGCCATGCACCAAGAAAACCTGTTTAGGAGCAACCTGAAACCCCGAAATCCAGTCTAACAATCCATTCTGATCAGCATGTCCTGAAAAACCCTCTAGATTATGAACCTGAGCTTGAACCTTTATTGTTTCTCCCATTATACTAACTTCTTCAGCGCCTTCAACAATACGTCTTCCCAGGGTGCCCTCAGCCTGATATCCAACAAAGACAATGCTGTTTCTGCTGTCCCATAGACCATGCTTTAAATGATGCCTAATTCGACCAGCCTCACACATACCACTAGCTGAGATGATAACCTTTGGTGTCTTGTTACCATTCAGAGCCATTGAATCCTGAGTAGACCTTGTAAATCTCAAATTAGGAAAGTCTAGCGGATTATCACCCTTAAGAATAAAGTCTTTTGTTTCGTCATCGAATACCTGTGCATTATTTCTGAAAACTTCAGTTGCCATATTAGCCATAGGACTGTCAACGTAAACGAGTACATCCTCAAGTATTTTCTTTGCTCTTCCACCTTCTTGGAAGAACTTATTAAATTCATAAATGAGTTCTTGGGTTCTACCGACTGCAAAAGAAGGGATTATAACGCTTCCGCCACGTTTTGTCGTCTCCTCCACGATATCAAGCAGCTTTGAAATTGAATCAGAATTTTCTGGATGATTCCTGCTACCGTAGGTTGATTCCATAATAACATAATCAGCCTTTTTTATTATAGTCGGATCCTCAATTATCGGCCTGTCTGTCATACCGAGGTCGCCTGAAAAAACTATTTTGTTCTCCCCATCGCCCTCTTTTGCCCAGATTTCAATTATTCCAGAACCCAAAATGTGTCCGGCATCGTTAAATACTACCCTCATTTCATCGTTAAGCTCTATAAGTTGATTGTACAAAACAGGAACGACAAGCTTAAGTGCTGCCTCTGCATCTTCAATAGTATAAAGAGGATCAACATGCTTTCTTCCAAGTCTGTCGGCTTTTTTGTTCTTCCACTCAGCTTCTTTTTCATGAATATATGCGCTATCTCTAAGCATAACTTGCAGAAGATCAGCTGTGGCCTTAGTCGCATAAATTGGACCGTCATAGCCTCTTTTAACAAGCAACGGGAGTCTGCCGCAGTGATCAATGTGTGCATGGCTCAGTACAACAGCCTCTATATCGTTAACAGAAAAAGGAAATGGCATAAAATTCATTTCATCTTGGGCTTTTCCACCCTGGTACTGACCACAATCCAAAAGAATTTTGTGTTTATCCGTTGTCAGTAGATGACACGAACCAGTTACTCCTTCAGCCGCTCCGCAAAACTTAATCTTCATCGTAGATTTCCTCCTTAATGTCTGAGCAATTTGAATTCGATTGAAAACTATACTCTTATTATAATATACAAAATGAACTAATAAACTTTTTTATCCCAGAGGTCAACCTCTCCTGTTGAAACAACGGTTGCTCCAGCCTCAAGTGCTGCCCTTACCTCATCAATTGTCTCTACAATGCCTCCCGCTATTATTGGGATATCGACAACCTTGGAAAAGTCTCTAATTTTTTTGGTAACAACGCCAGGCATAATTTCAATTAAATCTGGTTTTGATATTTTAATTGAATCAAGGGACGTTCCTACAGAGTGAGAATCAACCACAAAAAATCTTTGGACAGTAATTAAACCTAAGTCTTTTGCGATTTTTATGATTCCTGTTCTAGTACTCAAAATACCATCTACACCCTGTTTTTTCAAAAATTCAAGGCCCGCTCTGTCCTTTCCTATGCCCTCCGCAAAGTCGACATGTATAAATGCTTTCTTTCCAGCGCTGTGAATTTCCTTAACGCATGGCTTTACAGTATTGATACTCGCATGAAGCAAAAAAACCATGTCAACCTGTGACCTAAGCGCCGCACTAAAGTCCTTATCGGTCCTAATTGCAGCAGAAATTGGCGCTTTAATAAAATCTACTTTCATCTCTTCTTCTCCTTAAATAGATTTACTAATATTAAATTTCTAGAAATATGTTTTGTTAAATTTTATTATCCGTGATAGTCCGAACCCCTAGTAATATGAAGTTTCAATTTCTCGGCAATTTTCACTAAATTATGAGAATCGTTTTCCGTAGCAGATGGATGGTAGCATTCAATGCCTCCAAGTCCCTGCTTTTTCAGTTCTTTAAGCTCATCGAATAGCCATTCAAAAAACTTTTGTTTACCATAATCCTCTTTTGGTATATCGCATGAACTTCCCAATACATTTTCAACAAAATATTTTTCTTTCTCAAAGATTTCCATGGGGTGAGCTATCACGGCTATTCCACCAGCATTTCTTATTAAAGAAATCGCATCATTAATATTCATTTGTTCTTTTTTTATGGCTTTTATCTCAGGACTTTCAAG